>CAZMPL010000026.1:0-16978 GCA_964567805.1 uncultured Pirellulales bacterium
TTGGAATTATTACACACAACCAGATGAATTACAGAAATTCTGGCGTGATGGAATTACGAGAAATAAGGATTATGAAAGTATTTTGACTATAGGTTTACGCGGTGCCAATGATACGGAAATGATTCGCGGCGGTACCGTTGAAGAAAGCATGGCTCTTCTTGAAAAAATCGTAGATGTCCAGAGAAAAATGATTTCTGATGTATATAAAAAAGATATTTCAGAAGTGCCGCAGGCATGGTGTCTGTATAAGGAGGTGCAGGAATATTATACAAGAGGTCTGCGTGTTCCCGATGACGTGACTCTTCTTTGGGCCGAGGATAACTGGCACAATGTCCGCAGGTTACCAACCGAAGCCGAAAGAAAGCGTTCCGGCGGCGCAGGAATTTATTACCATTTCGATTACCATGGCGGACCGCGTGACTATATGTGGATAAATACGATTTCTTTCCCGCAGGTCTGGGAGCAAATGACACTCGCCAAAGAATACGGTGCCGACAGAATCTGGATTGTCAACGTTGGCCATTTGAAACATGTCATTTTCCCGATGGAATATTTCCTGAATCTTGGATGGAATACAAGCCAGTGGAAAAACGATAATATAAGAGACTATATTGAAATGTGGGCAAAACGTGAATTCGGCTCGGATTTCGCAAAAGATATAGCGGACATTTATGTAAAATATTCACGATTCAATGCCAGACGCAAACCTGAATTACTTGATACTAACGTGTATAGCCAGGTAAATTACAGGGAAGCAGAAACATTTGTAGAAGAGTTTAACGCTCTTGCCGCGAAAGCAGAAGAAATATACAATAAGCTGCCGGAAGATACTAAAGACACGTTTTATGACCTGATATTGTTCCCGACAAAAATCAGTGCCAATTATACCGAGCTTTATCTCGCTGCCGGAAAGAATGCTCTCTATGCTCAACAGGGACGTGCTTCCGCGAACGATTTAGCGGGTAAAGTCAGCAAATTATTCCAGAACGATGCCGATTTAACCAAGTTTTATAGTACAGAATTTGCCGATGGCAAATGGAACCATTTCATGGACCAGGTACATATCGGCTATACATCATGGGACGCGCCAAGACAAGGGAACACGATGCCGCGTACACGAACTGTCACTCCATTGGCAGAAGCTGCACTCGGTGTCGCTGCTGAAGGTTCAGAACAGGCTTGGCCTGGAGCAGCAGAATTATCACTGCCGCAATTCGATGTATTTAACCAGCAAAAGCAGTTTATAGATATTTTCAATCGCGGCCAGAATTCAGTTAATTATACTGCCACTGCAAATCAGCCTTGGATAGTGTTTAGCTCTGCGAAGGGAACAGTAACCAAAGATGAAAGAATCTGGGTTTCTGTGGACTGGAGCAAAGCTCCTAAAGGCAAATCCGAAGGAACTGTCACTATCAATGGAAAGACCGGTGAAAGTGCCGCGGTTAAAGTTAATGCATTCAATCCGACAGAAGTGACACGTGATAATCTCGAAGGTTTTGTCGAGGGACAAGGTGTTGTTTCAATCGAAGCGGAACACTATACAAAGAATGTTCCGGCGGGAGATGTTCGCTGGGAGAAAATCGAAGATTACGGCCGCACACTTTCCGGCTTGTCGATTATGCCAGTTACCGCCAAGAGTGTGAAACCTCCACAAAATTCTCCGTGCCTCGAATACAAAATGTATATATTCAATCCCGGCGAAATAAAATTCTATGGCATTGTAGGTCCTTCATTAAATTTCGACCCGACAAGGGGAACGAATATCGCCGTATCTATTGATGACCAGGAACCGAAAGTTATTGAAATTTTGCCGCAAAGTTTCAATGCAGTTAATGGAAACCGAACGTGGGAAAACGCAGTAAGAAATTATTGTCATGTCGCACAAACGACACTTAACATCGAGGGTTCAGGTTATCATACTCTGAAAGTCTGGATGGTTGATCCGGGTATTGTTGTTCAGAAATTCGTTCTCGACCTTGGCGGCTGGAAGCCAAGCTATCTCGGACCGACTGAAAGCTACCGCAAATAAAATACAAAACACTAAATTTGATAGTAGTCAGAATACAGTAGTCAGCAGCCAGTAGTCAGAATCTCCTGTCTACTGTATTCTGTGTTCTGTTTTCTGTATTCTAATCATCAAATATTTTCCTATATATGTGACAGTAGGGACGTTTGCCGTTCTTGTCATAGTATTGCTGGTGGTATTCCTCTGCCGGCCAGAAAGTTCCGGCGGGAGTAATTTCAGTTGCGACTTTTTTGCCTTGCTTTTTAAGTATATTAACAAGTTTGTCGGCAATATTTTTCTGCTCATCATTCAGATAAAAAATTGCCGAGCGATACTGGTGACCTATATCCGGGCCTTGCCCGTTTACCTGGGAAAAATCATGTGTTTCAAAAAACAGTTTTGCTAATTTCTCATAACTTGTTTTATTCGGGTCATAAATAACCTGTACCGATTCAGCGTGACCGGTAGTGCCAGTACATACCTGCTGATATGTGGGATTGGGGACATTTCCGCCGGTGAAGCCTACCGTTGTAGATATGACTCCCGGCTCCTTTTGCATGTAATATTCTGTTCCCCAGAAGCATCCGGATGCGAAAATTGCTTTTTCTGTTCTGACTCTTTTTTCCGCGGGAATGAAAATCATCGAAATCGAGTTCACACAATATCGGGTATTTTTCGGAGTCAGCATTTCACCGAGAAAAACATGTCCGAGATGTGCACCGCAGTTTGTACAGGTAATTTCTGTACGCATTCCACTCGTGCTTCGTAGCGAACTACTTCGCAGAGTAGCATCCGCGTCAGGAGTCCACTTTACCGCTCCCGGTATTTGTTCGTCGAAACTTGGCCAGCCGCATTCGGAAGCAAATTTATTGTCAGACTCGAAAAGTTCTGAGCCGCATCTTTTGCAGGTATAAACACCTTTATCGAAAAAATTGTTATATTCCCCTGTAAAAGGTGCTTCGGTTCCTTTTTTTACTATAACTCTTTCTTCGTCGCGAGTAAGTTTCCTGTACATTTTTCTTTTATCCTCCGTGTTTTTGCTTTTATTGCCGCTATTATTTTTTTGTTCGGCGCTTAATAACCATGTTCCAAGACCGCTTACCAAAACAATAGTAGAAATCATTATTAGTAATTTTCGTCTTTTATCATTCATTTTCTTAACTCCTTTACAGAGTATATACCATATTAAGCTTTTATTTATACTTTCTAATCTAAATAAGAGTTCATACTATTTATTTTAGGGAAATTCCTTATTTTTATAAATTTTATGAGCCCTGTTTCCATATCTCAAACAGACTTATATAATAGAAATATGGAAACAAACGACGAAATAAACATGGTTTAAGCTTGGTTATTATTCTTATCCCAACCGGTCTAATAACATGGAAAAGACATAAAAAGAGACAAAAAGCCCAAATTTTACAAAAATAACACTTTTTCCCATATTTAAGAAATTTTATGTAACAAAATGATGAAGTTATCGTCTATAATAAAAAAAGATTGGAATAAGCTTATAAAATGTCTGGTATTTTTGTGGGGCGTTAAGACAGAAAATATCCGATTGGACGAGTTAATAATTATAAATTCCTGCAGGGCTGGATATGGAAGTAAAATACAGAAATATCCGAATTTTAATCACAACATGGCTGATTGTGTTTTTTATAGTTCCCACTTTTGCCAAAACAGAAAAGCTGCATGAAAACAGTTCACAAACCACCCCTTTGGCGGTTAAAAGTGTTGTCGCATCTCTTGGTAATATTGAATCACCTTTCGAAATACTTCAGCGTGCCCCAAGCGGCCCGAAACCCGAAGATGAGCCTGAATCAGAAAACAAGCCAGAGATAGAAATAAAACCTGAGCCGGAGAAAGAATTCGTACAGGAAACTGATTCTGTTTCTGACGATGGTATTATAGCTGTTGCAAAACTGAAAACCGCGCGATTAAAGAGCTGGTATCCGATGAATGCTCTTACAATGCAAAGGATAAATACGACATTGAAGGAGCCGCTTGAGCTTTGGGAAAAACCGGATGATGCGCCGCAATTCCCCGCTTATTTTACATTCAAAGCGGGTGATAGAAATGTAAACGGGCTAACTTATCGTTCTACTCGAAATATGGAACAGGTAAAGTTTATATTCGATACTGACGGCGATGGTATGCTTTCTGACGAAAACGTATTTTTGGGCCAGAGGGTTCCTATGATTGTAACGTCTATTACATATAATTTCAGGCTTGTTACTATTCAAAACGCAAAGCAGGGAATATCCGGCGGGACATTTGATATACAATGTAATGATGGTGAATGGTTTACAATCCATCCTAATAGTTATCGTGGAGGCAATGTTGTTCTGGATGGAATTTCGTATCGTATAGGAATTGTCGATGGAGATTTTGACGGTAAATATAACCGTATATTCTTGCCTCCAATGGGTGGAAGTCTTCCAAAGTGTGATATTTTTGCGATAGATATTAATGGCAACCATGAGTTCGATTTTCATCGTTCTATGGAATCCGAACTCATTCCACTAAGCAGATTTATTCAGGTTAAAGATAAATATTATAGCATCGAGGTTTCAGAAGACGGTGGAACAATAAAGTTCAGAAAAGCGAATGTAGAATTTGGCACGCTTGACCTCGGAGGAGAGGAAATTGATTTTCGTTTCTGGTCGGATGCCATGCATTATCGAATCAAAGGTTCAGATAGAACATGGCAATTACCAGTTGGGAAATATGGTGTGACCACATTAGTAAAAACTGAAAAAGATTCTAATGGAGAAAAGATTAATTTTTACGCTCCACCAGAAGCTACAGGAAAGCTCGCATACTTTGAAATAAAACCAAACCAGACTACCACAATTCCACTTGGTAAACCCAGTAAAATAGTGACTTCCATGGAACGTATCGGAGATGATGTTAAACTCGAATTTCGTATTATAGGCAAAGCGGGGGAGTCATATATACCCGGTGCAACTAAAGACGGCAAGAACATACCTGAACCGACTTTCAAGGTCATAGACGAATCAGGAGCGGTTGTTTATTCAGGGAAATTCGAGTATGGTTGAGGCGGCTACTGCCGGCACTTGTGGCAAGTGCCCCAAAAAACCAAAAAAGGTTATGGATACGATGATGGTTCTTCAAATAAAAAATATCGAATGGAAATCGATATGCACCTTGATTCTTTAGATTTCGAACAGGATTCTACTTTCCACTCAATCAATTAGAATATATATTAAAGACTCAAGCTTTATTTTATCGGTGAGGTTGTCCAGTCGTAAGTAGTAACCATTGAACCATCAGAGAATTTAATTCCGGTTTCACACATTGGTGTATCATCCTGTTTGCCGGTAGCTATTGTCCCGATAGCGGTGACATTAAGTTTGGCCAAATCGACAACTTCATCTTTTTCGGAAGTGCCATTTGAGTTGCGGTCAAACCATACTCGAATTCCTTCCAGTTCAGAGCCGGTAAGTGTGCCGTCTCGATTATCATCCAGTGCGTTTAAAGCTTTATATCCATCTTCGTAAAACATCCACCATGAGACCGAACCGAATAGTTGTCTGCCTGATGAAATTTCTCCTGTATTCTCCGGGTCCCAGACAAGAATCCCTGTTTCCGGCTTTACCCATGACCATGTCTCTTTCAGACCGTTACCATCAAGATCAAACTGAACTTTTTGACTTGGTGCAAGAAGCTTATTTAGTTTTTGATTTTGTTTCATGGAAAAAATAACTGGAGTTACTATACCTTGAGGAATTTTTTCAAGTTTTTCCAGGCCGGCTTTTACTTCTTTCAAATTTTTCTGTACCTGCTCATCTTTGGAATCAGATTCACAAAGCCTGACATAAGAATTTCCTGCTTCGAAGCTAACGAGACCTATCAAACCTGAGATAGGCCTCATTGACCGACCACTGTCTTCTTTTATCGAAAGACTGAAAGCTTTGTAATAGTATTGTTTTGCCTGTTCGAGCAGGACTTTTCTAAACTGTTCCGGTACTACTTCTGATTTGATTTCATCGAGATACTTTGTATATTGTTCGATAAGACAGGCGAGACTATGATAATACAATCCATTTTCAGGATCCTTCTCTATCGCTTTGTTAAAATACTTTATCGCTTCATTGGCATGTTCGTAAAGCTCTTTCCCTTCAAGTTTTTCCTGAGCCCCGTTCTGCTGGGCTATAGCAGAATCCTGAAGCCAGTCTTGTGGAATAGATGGCAGTGAATTTCTTTCATTAGCTCCAATTAATCTTGATTTATTCACGAAAGCGAGATAATGAATTCGGCCTAATGTATAATATGCATTTGTATCGTCAGGATGTTCTTTGATATATGCGGTAGTGTTTTTTATAAGTCTGTCCACTGGAACAATCGTAGGTGGTACGAACATTCCAAAAGTAACCGAAGAGAACACAAACATTAAAAGCATCAGTGATAATAATTTATTCCTCGTCATAATAAAAAACCTCCAATTTGCTTAAAATTACCCGAATTTCGAAATCTCTATTAAAATCAAATTCAAAACGCTTATATAGTTATAATAAATAAAATTTTTAATTTTGTACAACCTGTTTTTTGGGAAAGTATATAAATTTATATTCTTCTTAAGAGTAAGACGTTTGAAATGAAGAAATGGTTTTAAAAAACATCTTTTTTTTGTCGAAGTTTTGCAAATTCTTCTGAATTATTAGCTTTTAGAAAGATATTTGTTTCTTTTTCCTGTGCGATAGTAGATGGTACAGTTGTTTTGTTTTGTTCGATTTCCGAAATTCGCTCTAATATATATGGATTGTTTGGCTCAATTTGCAAAGCGAATTTGTAGTTGTCCAGAGCATAATCGTGTCCGGGATATACATTTGTATCATCAGGCAGGGCGGCTAACCTCTGGAGAGAATTCCACATTGTTTGAGCATCGCACTCGAATAGTCTGCCGCAGCCTCCAATGAATAATGTATCGCCGGTGAATAGTATTCCACTTTCCTGCTTTTCGTTTTTTGGGATCTCGTGCTTCGTAGCGAGCCACTTCGCAGAGTAGCAATAGTAACAAACAGAGGTTGTTGTGTGTCCCGGTGTAGCGATTACTTCGATGCTGGTATTGCCGAAAGTCAGGATTTGTTTGTCTTTGACTATTTCGTCAATTCCATTTATTCGTTTTGCATCTCCGCCAATTATTTTGCAGCCTGTTTTCTTTTTCAATTCAACGGCTCCGCCGATATGGTCATTATGGTGATGTGTCAGAAGAATTGCGGCCAGAATTAAATTGTTTTTCTCAAGTTCTTTTAAAACCGGTTTGCTATCGCCTGTATCAATCGCTATCACGAGATTCTGTTCATATCGATATAAGTAAATATAGTTATCGATGAATGCATTTATTGTGTTCACAGAATTCATATGCTACTCCGTCTCCTGGGGACTACGAAGCACGAGCTATTTTATGATTAAAACAAGTGAAACATAAATAATATAACCACTTAAAAGAAGCCAGCCTTCCCACCTGTCGATGATTTTTCTTTTGCCTGTAAACATGCAGATAAAAAGGAGCAGGCTCGCGATAATAACCGCGGCGAAATGTACAATATTAGACGAGTGCACCGGCAAAGGTTTTATAACAGAGCTTATTCCGAGAATCAGGAAGATATTGAAGATGTTCGAGCCTACCACATTTCCGATGGCTATGTCCGGATTTTTTTTGAAAGCCGCTACTACTGAAGTCGCAAGTTCAGGTATGGAGGTTCCAACCGCGACAACTGTGGCACCGATTACCGATTCGCTGATATTGAAATGTTTGGCAATATCTATGGCTCCTTTTACAATCCAATCGCCTCCTAAAATCAAAAGTACAAGTCCTCCTGTTATATAAACTATGGACTTTCGCAGGCTATGAATATGCTTATTTATCTCTTCGCTCATTGAGCTTGTATCCTGAGCGATGCCAGCGGCGTAGTAAATGAAAATAATAAAAAACGCCAACAGGATAAGTCCGTCAATTCTTGATAATTCGGAAGTATTTTTTCCATCTATTATAGTGTCGCCGGCCATTGCAGCAAGAACCAGAGCCGCAAGAAGGCTGAACGGGATTTCCTTATATACTGTTCCATGTGTTACCGCGATGGGAAAAACGATAGACGAAATTCCGAGGATTAAAAGTATATTGGCGGTATTGCTACCTAATACGTTTGTGATGGCGATTTCTGAACTGCCTTTTAAACTTGCTGTTATATTTACAGATAATTCAGGCAGGGATGTGCCGAAAGCAACTACAGTTAAACCTATTACGAGGTCTGAAATGTGGAGTTTCCTTGCTAAAGATGAGCCGCCGTCAACGAGGAAATCAGCTCCCTTAATAACCAGAACAAAACCGACAATCAAAAGTAAGACAGACAAAGGTAATCGCCTATATTTACAAAAAGTGATAGCTTAGTTTAGTATGCACTCCAGAGATACAAAATCTGCGGTGTCCCAAGCTCGTATAAAGTGTTTTTATCAATTTTTAATAAACTTTGCCTGCTTTCGATGCCCATTATACTGCCAAAAGAGAACGGCCTTTTGTATTGAACAACCTGCGCATCACCTATTCCGGCTAAAGTTTTTACCAGATTAATTGCGTCATCAAGATAACCGATATTGTCAATAAGTTTCTTTTCCAGAGCTTCCTGCGCACCGAAAATACTTCCATCGGCAAGTTCTTTTACTTCATCAGGAGTAAGAACTTTTTCGCGGCCTTTAGCGACAACGCCGACGAATATTTCCAGAGTTGGTTTTATGAGTTTATTATAGATATATTGTTTTTCTTCCTCACTCGGAACTCTGAATGAACTTGGCCAATCTTTTTTGTCTCCTGATTTTATAACTACCGGCTGTACGCCTAACTTGTCTTCAAGCAAACTCTGAAGAACCATGTATGAGCTTATTACGCCAATTGAGCCTGTAATTGTAGTGGGTTCGGCTATAATTTTTTCACATGCAACGGAAGCATAATAACCACCTGAAGCGGCCGTTCCCTGCATGAACGCGATAACAGGTTTTCTTGTGTTGGTACGGAAATTCATGATTTCATGGTAAATTTGGTCACTCGCTGAAACAGTTCCGCCGGGTGAGTCAACACGAAGTATGACTGCTTTTACGCTATCGTCTTTTTGTGCCGCTTTCAATTGTTTGTAAACGTTTTGAGCCTGCTCGGAATCAATAATATCCTGAATGCTGACTATGGCAATTTTTGTTCCGGCCGGTCCATCTCGTAATACGTCTTCCATTAAGACGTTCCTCTCGCCGCTTATGAAAAACGCTATTATGCTTATAATCATTAAAATGAATACGATTTTTATCAGAATTGAAAATCCAATGAAAATTGCACGAAAGAATCCGAGAATACCTCCTTTTCGCTTTTTTTCAGCAAAATAAACCTGGGGAGGAGTCTGTAACGGCGGAATCTGACCGGCTGAATTATCGTAACCTTTGAAATCCATCTCATAATTTCCTTAAAAAATGGTTGTATATTTTCCTTCGAATCGATTTTCGATAAAGATACACCCAACTAAAGTCGGGTTTATCCACGGCACAATAAACTAACGCTTATGGCTGCTCCGTTCCCGGCCTGACCAGGTTCACGCCGCTCATTTGCATGGGACCCGACTTTAGTTGAATGTAACGACATTATCCAACAAAATCGACCAAAATTTCAGCCTGACCATAGTTATTTTCAATCGTAAAACACTACTAAAACTATGTTTAGCTCAGCTAAAATCGTATAAAAAAATCATACGAAAATAAAACTTTCAATATGCTAATCGTTTTTTGTAGAATTATCAACTTTTTTTAATGTACTTTATTATGAATAAATAAAAATATTGATTTAATTTGACTTTTCGGGAAAAATCATTAAAAATTCATTTCAAGTTTTTTTATTAAAAAAAAGTCTCATTGAATATTTTGATATTATAAAAAGATGGTGCTTTTTTTTGCTTTTAAGAAAATAGAAGCTTTGAGGGAGAAAAATGTTAAAAAAGAATGCAAATACATAGAGCAGGTGTATGTAATTCTAAGGTATGAGTATAAGAACTTAATCTTTCCGCAAACAAAAAGTTTGAAAATGCAATCATGAAAACAAATTATGAAAATACTGAAATATGGCTGGATATTGTTAATGCTTTTTCTGATATAGTTATATTAACAGATATTGAAGGTCATATTTTACAGGTCAATAAAGCCGGAGAGAATTTTACTGGAATTCCTTCCCAAAAGATGATTGGAAAATCATGCTGTACTTTATTTCATGGCTCGAAAAAACAGTTTCATGATTGTCCGATGCAAAAGATGCTTCAAACTGGCCGGAGAGCTAATGCTGAGTACTATTTACCCGGGGGACAATGGGTAGCGATAACTGTTGAACCAATAAAAGATAAAGAAGGTAAAATTCTAAATTCAGTTCATATTATTCGTGATATTACACAACAAAAACAATTGGAAAAAACATTAAAAGACTCTGAAGAAAAATTTAAGAGTATTTTTGAAAATGCAACTGACGCGATAACTTATCTTGATCTTACGGGAAAAATTCTTGATGTAAATAAGCAGGTTGTTAATTTTGGGAACGGCTCTAAAGAGGATTCCATAAACAAAAAATTTACTGATATTAATGTCTTATCCCTCAAAGATATCCCGAAATATCTTAAATTATTTCATAGTGTAATAACAGGGAAAAAAGCAACTGTTGTAGTAGAAGTATATAGTAAAAAAGGTGAAAAAAGATTTTTGGAAAGTTCCGCTACGCTTATTAAATCAGAAACCGGACCTAAAAGAATCATGGTTATATCCAGGGATATAACTGAACGAAAACAAGCTGAAGTTTTGTTGATGGAAAATGAACAGAAACTTCGGAGTATTATAGAGCACAGTATAGAATTATTTTATATACATGATATGAATCACATGCTGACTTATGTGAGTCCCCAGTGCAAAAAGATTTTAGGTTATACTCCTGAAGAAATGATGGTAAAGTGGACATCGCTTGCATCTGATAATCCAATAAATACAAAAGGATTCGAGCTTACAGAAAAAGCCATAAAAACCGGTAAAAAGCAGGATACATATCTGCTTGAATTAAAGAAAAAAGACGGCAAGCTGATAATCGTGGAAGTTGACGAGTCTCCAATAAAAAATCAAAAAGGAAAAGTCATTGGTATAACCGGCGCATTGAGGGATATTACCGAGAATAAACATATCGCGGAAGTACTGCGTGAATCTGAAGAAAAATTTAAAAATTTAGCCGAACAGTCACTTAATATGATCTTTATCAATAGACAAGGTAAAGTCGTATATACGAATAAGAGATCATCTGAAATATTAGGATATGACAGAGAAGAATATTACGCTGACGATTTTAACTTTTTAAGTTTGATTGCTCCTGAATCTATTGAAACAATAAAAGCTGCTTTCAGCAGACATTTGAAAGAACAGGAGGTAGAACCGTACGAATATACGTTGGTAAGTAAAGATGGCCGGCGAATTGAAGCAATCATTACAACAAAATTGATAGATTATGAAGGTGCCAAATCTATACTTGGTATAGTAACTGATATAACCCAACGTAAGAAAGTGGAAAATGCTCTGCGAAAAAGCGAAGAAAAATGGCGTTTGCTTTATGAAAACCTTCCCGGCGGCAGTTTTGTTGTCAATGGAGACTATATAATCGAGGATGTTAATGATATTCTCTGTGTTCTTACTGGATTTACAAGAGAAGAATTAGTAGGGCACCGTTGCGACATTATTTGTCCCAAAGGGCCGCACAAATGCCCGATTTTCGATCTTGGCAAAATTCGTATAGATAATAATGAAACCGCGGTCAAGAGGAAAGATGGTACATTGCTCCCGATTCTCAAGAGTGCACGAAAGATACCTTTTGCCGACAAGGAAGTCATAGTTGAAAGCTTTCAGGATATTACCGACCGCAAAAAAGCTGAAGATGAGTTGAAAAAAAGCGAAGCACGCTATCATAATTTATTCAACAATGCGAATGACGCTATATTTATTATGGATTTCGATACTTTTATTGATTGTAATAATAAGACACTGGAAATATTTGGCAGCACAAATGATAATATAATTGGGAAAACACCTTACGCTCCGTTTTCGCCCGAAATTCAACCTGATGGATGCAATTCGAAAGAAAAGTCACTGGAAAAAATCAGTCGTGCCCATAGCGGCCAATCTCAGTTTTTTGAATGGCGTCATCTCAGGTACGATGGAACACCATTCGATGCGGAGGTATCTTTAAGTCCCGTAGAGATACAAGGTAGGACTTATATTCAAGCTATGGTAAGGGACATTACGGAGAGAAAAAAAGCACAAGAGAATATTTTGAGATATCAGAACCAGTTGAAGTCCCTGGCATCTCAATTAACATTGTCCGAAGAAAAGGAAAGATACCGAATTGCTACGGAACTGCATGACCATATAAGTCAATATCTTGCCGTTTCCATGATGAAGCTCGATGAACTTCTCAATAAATCTGATTCAGAGGAAAAAGAAAAAATAATTGAGCAGATAAATGAATGGCTTCAGCATGCAATGGACGAATCTCATTCGTTAACGTTTGACCTGAGTTCTCCTGTTTTACATGAACTGGGTTTCGAAAGAGCGGTAGCGGCATGGCTCGAGGATGAAGTACAGGGAAAACACAATATTGTTACTGAATTTAAGAGTGACGGAATACCTAAGTCACTTAATGAGGATATTTGTGTTTTACTGTTTAGAAGCGTGCGGGAAATTCTTTTTAACGTTATTAAACATGCACATGCTAAAAAAGTTAAGGTTTATATTAAAGTCGTAAATAACAATATTAAAATTCGAGTAGAGGACAATGGAGTGGGATTTAAACCTGATGAAGTAGCCGCTAATGCTTTTATTCAGTCTAAATTCGGTTTATTCAGTATTCAGGAAAGACTGGAATATTTTGGTGGAAATCTCGAAATCGATTCCAAACCTGGTCAGGGCTGCAGGATTACGTTAATTGCGCCTTTGAAACATAAATGATTATTTGATTTGAGTCGACAAATGAGTATTAAAGTATTGATTGCGGATAAACATGTGGTTGTACGTGAGGCTATTCGTTCTCTTATTAAAAAGCAGCCTGATATGGAAATTGTTGCGGAAGCTGATAATGGTATAAAAGCCCTTAATCTTTCTTTGGAACTTAAACCGGATGTTATTATTATTGATGTATTTATACCCTCACTAAATGGAGTTGATGTGACAAAGCAAATAATCGGTGGATTTCCAAATGCCAAAGTGATGGCTTTGTCTATGTGTACAAACTCGATACTTATTTCTGACATGATAAAAGCAGGCGCCTCTGGATATATTTTAAAGGATTGCCTCTTTAATGAACTTTCAGATGCAATACGGATAGTATTCAAAGGCGGCGTTTATCTGAGTCCTTTGGTACTAAGCATGGTAGTAAATAAATACATAAGTTTTTTGCCTGATATTGGAGGCTTACCATTAGAGACTCTTACTGAAAGGGAAAATGAAGTTTTGCATTTATTAGGAACAGGCGAAAATATAAAACAAATTTCACAGAGATTGCAGGTAAGTATCCACGTTATTGAAAGACATTGTCATATGATAATAAAAAAACTGAATAATAGTAATTTAGCTGATGTTGTAATGGGTTCGATTTTCAGGGGATTTGCTTCTTTCGAGATAAGCAGGAATGATTAAATTTTTATATTAATATACTAAATTACTTGCTATTTTTTGATGAAATTAATATTGTTAGAATTAATAATACATCTGATTTGAATTATATTTTCAATGTTATATTCCGAGAAGGATGTAATTGTCAAATAATAGATGATTTGCGGGCGTAATTCAGCGGTAGAATGTCAGCTTCCCAAGCTGAAAGTCGCCAGTTCGAATCTGGTCGCCCGCTTTCTTCGTAACTCCTTATTATAGAATATCTTAAGGAGTTGGGTTTGTTTGTTCAATTTCTCTCTTTTCGTGATTTGTGGCAGTATTTGTGGCAGTTTGTGGCAATTTTTCGCCGGCAACCTTATCATATAACTCTTGCGGTATTTGTAAATAGTGTCGTGCCGATACTTGAATGTCATGTCCAATCCAGGCTGATACTGCATACTGCGGATATTTTTGTGCCCAGTCTGTTTCACAGTTTCGTCGTAATACCTGACACCAATCACTCCACCTTTTTAACCCTGCTCGTTTGCAGATTACACCAAAGTCACGCCACAAATTGGCTCGTACAATTGAATAATCTGGAATTACTAACTGCTGACGGTTTGGGGCATCAGAGAATGCTTTAAGAAGCAGATTGTACAACTCGGCTTCAATAGGTACTATTCGCTTGCGACCAGTCTTTTCAGCTATTACTTCTATGCGATGGTTTTCCCAGTCAATTGCTGGCCATGCTATGCTTAAAGCTTCTCCTTGCCGTAGTCCAGCCAGCCTGCACAAACCTAATAGTAGATGCCATGATTCAGAGGGACATGCTGTAACGAGCTTATGAAACTCCTCTCGAGTAACATATTTCCAGTTCTTGTCAGGCTCCGGAGCAGTGCCTTTGAGTCTGTCAAAGGCACTGAATAACAACAAGTCATCGCTTACTGCATGATTAAAGATTACCTTAGCATTACGAACATGCAGGCAAACAGTTGCCTCAGATGGCCGAGGTGTCTTAGTCAATTTCCCCTTTGCCAAAGTCATACGCCAGTCGGATGCCATCGCCCGGTTTATTTTATCAATACGTATGTCCGCACCAAAATAATCCAGCAGGAACTTCTTAGTCCGTTTGTGCATTAACAAAGTTCTTGGCCGAAGGTCTATTCGAGATGCAATATATCGGTCAAGATAATCTCCGAGGCGGAAAGATCTGCCATGTAAACCGCTTACCGGTTTAAGATGAAGCTCGGCAGCAAAGCGGTCACACATAACCTTTGCTTGTCGTTTCGATAGTTTCTTTTTTGGTCCAAGGCTTTTGGCCCTCCGATTTCCAATAGTATCATAGTAAAAAGCCTGCCAGTATTTACCATTACTGCTAAGTATAACTGTGGTATCTGGTATCATTTTTTTCACCTTCCAAAATAGTAACATAATATTTTTTACTGAGTTTCTGAAAACATTTTCATTAAAACCCAATTTAACAAGAAGCGCAAGTATTTTTTTTATTTTTTTACACCTCTTAAAATTGGATACGAAATTTTCAACGTGGATTAGTTTCTGTGAGTTTTTCTAAACATCTTTCCAGTTCTATTCGACGATAGCGAATGCATTTGCCAACTTGTGTTGCTCGCAAAAGCCCTTTTTTTCTGTAATATCTTAATGTATTGGATGGATCATCAACGTCAATATTATCGAGCCGAAGAAATCTAATCGCTTCTTCTTCAGTCAGTAGTTCCGGACAAGACGTAAAGCCGCCATTACCATCTGGAAGTACAGCATATGATATTAGTATATTCTTGTTTGTTACTTCTTCAGAAGACATTAATACTCCCCACTTTATAGCCAAACAACTCTGGCATCGTCTTTTTTGATTTCGGCGATATCTCTTTCTTTTAATCCCGATGGATACTGCAAAAATCTCAGTTTGCTAATATCATAGTATTTCCGTACACTTCGTTGTACATTTTTAACTAAGCGTTTTACATAATCGGACCAGTTTTGTCTTCTGTGGATATTCTTGATGGCAGCAGCTTCGGTGTAATATCCCGCAACATCAAGTGCTTGTTCTGTTAGTATTAGCCCGCGGCCTCTCGGATTAACAGCTTCGGCGAAAATTTCCTTAACACAACAGTCAACCATATACTTGACCATCTCATCAATATGGGCTGTAGAATCAGCAATTCCCAGTAATAGTGGGCAAAGCATGCCATAGGTTCGCAGTCCTTGATTATGGGCTTGTCGTAACGCTTCCATTCGCTTTTCAATACAGGATGCGTTAGGCTCAATAACTGATATTACTTTGCTTTGTTCCGGAATCGCAGTAATACTCAAGCCGACAAGCACCCGTTCTTTATATTTTTCAATAACATCAAAATCATTTCTGACAGCTGCGTTTTTTGTCAGGATTCGAACTGTCCATTCAGGTTGTGAGAGAATTGCCTCTAAACACCTTCTACCGAGATTATACTGCTGTGCTTCAGGCGACCAGGCATCAACTATTGTACAAAGCTGGACAAGGCCTCTTCGTCTCTTGCTGATGGCATCTTTTGCTATGCGATTCGCTGTGTCAGGATCAATAATCGCATAGTTGTTTTTAAAGGGAGATACTCCTAACTCATTAAAAACATTATGTGTTCTTAACATTGCTCCGGTAGAGCAATATGCACAGCTATGCCCACATTTCAGACCTATATTGACGGCATATTCAGCCAGATGCTTTTTCTCAAATTCTTTAGTGCGGCTAATGCCATTCTTCAATTTTCTTTCAAATACGCGCATAATCAAACTCCTTAAAAAATTCGTTTTTTATTACTTTGTTTTTAGCCTTTCTTGACTACTTTTCCAATAATTTTGGTTATTTCCTTTGATGCTTTTTCAGTAGATATCTTATTTTTCTTCAGCCTTCGAGGAGAATTGTTCTTCATAACTGTGAGATAAAATTTCTTGGCGAGTGGTTTAGGTTTCTCGTCTGGCGGCATTCTACTGACAAGCAGAAATACTTGAGAAAGAACGACGGCAGCTTCCGCTCCCAAAGCTACTCCTAAGAGCTGGAAGTACCTTGCCGCGGTATTGATCACGCTGCCATATTCTGGAGTATGATGGGCATCCGGCGGCTCCACAAGAAACTGAGGCAAGGCAACAAGAAAAAGAATTGATATTGCCATTGATGCCACGAGGACCATTTTTTTGTGGAAGAACCATACCCGCTTGGTAACCTTCAATATTGTCATAAGGAAGATGCCAAATAACAAAGCAAGTGTCACTGACAGCATAAGACCTCTGAAGATTGTCATGTAATTACTC
>CAZMPL010000026.1:16988-19817 GCA_964567805.1 uncultured Pirellulales bacterium
CATTTGGAATTTCTTTTTTTGAATCCAACATTGTTGCTTGATGAAGCAAACACTATCGTTTCAGCCTGTCTGTTTTCCCTCTTTACGATTATTACTGTGATTCACGTGTTTTTTCATGAGTCTATTGATCGGCTGTGGAGTCGGACTGTTGTTCTTCATCGTTATCCCACCTTTATATGCTTTTTCAACTTTTCCGCCGGCAGGCTTATCCCATTTGAATGGATCTGGTTGAAAAAACGATTCGGTTCGATCTTCAGCATGGTCGTGAAAGTACTTTGACTTACCATTTCCCAGAAGCTTGGTGCCAAAGAGATAGAGTGCTAAAAGGATTATCGTGATGCCGAGTGCCGCATAAGGCAGAAGAATAAAGTCGAGATTCATTCCATCACCGTCAGCTTTTTCTGAAGCACTGTTCGGCTCAAATCCTGCACCCAGGAAATGGAACATGCCTATTACAGACAACAGGGACACGCATGTTGCCATTGCGGTTAATGATGACTTACTTTCAAAAAATTGTGCCTCCTTTAAGGTCCTGTAAACCACCACCCAAATTATGGTGAAAAAGGCGATTCCAGCTACAGGTAGCAAGGATTCATTAAGTGCTAATATTAACTTCTCCATTTCTTTTCCTTTCTTACTTGCAATTATTATGGTTTTGAATTATTTCACGTATGTTCATAATTTTCATTTTTGTTAATTTAACTGCCGTTATCATTTTTTTCGCTCTCAGAGTTGTCACAACTTTTGTTGGAGTGCGTTAAATGTTCGAAAGTCCGCATCCGCAGATATTTGTAGGCTTCGTTTGCCACCATCGCCGCTTTAGGAAGATCTTCGGTGTTAAACAGATTGGTGGACGCCCATGTGTCGTGATGCTTATAAACACAGTCAATTTTTATGCTGTAGACTTTCACCACGGTATTGTTGATTACCTTAGAATCAGTCCAAATAGCTGCTTTTACAGGGCCACATTGGAACACTTTGAGTGGTTTGTTCTTGACTTCTTTTTCCATATCTAAATCTCCTCATTTCTTGTAAAAGTATAGGATGTCGCTGTATACATCGGAGCTCTGGCTTGACATTGATTTATTCGCGAGCACTGAAACCTGCCTCTGCCAGAACACATCATCGCATAAATAGCCAGGGTTTTACAGAGTACAGGCTTATACCCGGCTTTGAGTACTCGCTTAATAACGCGCTGGGTGTCGTAATAATCGTAACGAGATACGTCAAGTCGTGATATTTCGTGAACGAGTTGAGTACCGCCTTCAAGGTGAGCCAGGTTCGTGATCATTGCCCACCACAAAGGTTCACTGACGCACTTCGGGTATGCCCGGCACCAGGCTATGAATTCGCAATCTTCAAGTTTTCGCAGATCACACCGTAAACCTTTGGGCAAAGGTTTAATAGTTTGGATAGGCTCATCCGCTTCGGTATTAATAATCATATGGTGTAATGCCGTTGATCTTAAAAAGAGTGGCTGGGTCACAAAATGAGCCCTGCGATGCGGCCTTCCCGGTACGGCTTGGCCTTTGCGATTCGTAGTTCCCATCATGCGCATTACTCGGCTTAAGTTGAAAACCGAATCGAATTTTGCTCCAGTGATTTGCGTGGCTACTCTCTCCGCTACCTGATGGCAAAAGTTTCGAAACTTAAATGCAACCTTATTGTCATCCACTGGGATAGAGATGATAGGAACTAACACATAATGGCCATTGCCACTACAACAAATTGTCGAACTCAATATCAAACCATCCTCCCGACAGAGTAACTGGGCGGCGTTAAGGCTTTCAAGCAGCTCTTCGTTAGAGGCTGGATGGCCTTTTGCCCGCTCCGCGGAAACAACATCTATATCAAAGAAGACAGTCGTTATGTACTCAATGTCATTGTCGCATGCACAATTGCGTTCAGCCCCTGAACGTGCGGGTCTCCAACAATTAGGTGCTTTATCAAACAGCCACAATGGCCGCGGCTGGACACCAACATAAATGCCTGATGTCTTTGCTCTCATTTCAAGAGACAGGCGAAAAAAGTCGTTCACATTATCGACGTATGCGACCATAGGACCAGGATCGAAAATGCGAAGTTCTGTCACACCAAGGTCTCGATGCCCCAACAATTTCCAGTGATTTGAGATAACTTGATCTATCAGCATTTTACTGTACTCACTTTTAGTACTTGACAATATCTGAAATTCTAAAGTACTCTTGCGATTCCATACAAAACAAGTTGGGCAAAGAGAAGCATTAATGCAACCGCTACCAACTTTCCTTTTTGAGACAAATGCCTCTTTGTAGCTCTGTACCAGAGCTTGCCAACAGCAGTACAGAATGAATCCAACAGAGCCTCTGTATATTGTTTGATATGCTCAAGCTTGGTACCATATTGACTCATCAATATGATGCGCCACAGAAGAAGGAATATGGTAATATTAATGGCTTCGAAAACGATCCACACTGGATTAGCAATAATAATCATTTATAGTCCTCCCAAAAAATTTCCAAAGTGATGAAGCAAAACCAGTTTTCTTAGTAATAGCTTGTATTTTAGGCCTGTCATCCGGCTGTAGTTTTTCTTTCAGGCAATCTCTACACAATACCTGCTTGCCTTTATTTTTAAGAATGTCAAGCTTATCTTTGCTTATATTGAAGTCACATCCGCATTTGGCACATATTTCGCCGGAATAGTTCTTCTCATTTTCAATTTTCCATTTTCTCATTTGTTTTTGCAGGCACGTGGGACAAAGAATTGGCCTTCCCCTATCGAGGAGTGAATCAAGTTTTTCCCGTTGAAGCCGAAAAGAACTATGACAGTGCTCGCAAGATACTTGAG
>CAZMPL010000027.1:0-19362 GCA_964567805.1 uncultured Pirellulales bacterium
GTTCGGGCAATTCGCGTTACTGCATATTGTTTCCAGACCGAGATTGTCCAGTACCTTTTGTGTATGATGGAAAGTGCCGTCGGCGGAAAGGACTGTTTTGAGCCACGGCGGTAATCTTCTTTTGCTTTTTTGTACTACAGGTTTTTTTTCTGAGATATGCTGGTTCACGAAAAATGCCTCGTTAATATTTCGCTTAGTTTTTGTTTGATAAGGTCCATGGAATATATTCGGCCTATTTCTTTCGATAAAGATGTCATTTCGATATTGCCCAGGCCGCACGGCTCGATGTAGTCGAATATGGCGAGATTGTTTTGTATGTTTATCGCCATGCCGTGATACGTTATAAATTTGGATACCCGCACGCCGATAGACGCGATTTTTTTGTCACCGACCCACAAGCCGGGATAGCCTTTTTTTATGTCACCGGCCAGGTCGAATTGCGTAAGAAGTTCCTGCCCGACTTGTTCGAGGGTTCTGATATATTCGTTTATGCCAAGTGACAATTGTTTCAAATCGAGAATCGGATAGAAAACGAGCTGCCCGGGATTATGTGCGGTAGTTCCTCCGCCGCGGCGAATTTGAATTAAATCGATATTTCTGCCGGCCAATTCTTCGCGGCTGACATGAAGTTTATTCGCACTCTGACGGACACCCAACGTGATAACGTCCGGATGCTCGACAATTATGACTGTGTTCGGGATGCGATTATCCCTTCGCTCGTCGAGCAATTCGTGCTGCAAATCGAGGATTCGGCGATAATCGCATAAGCCGCAGTCACGAATTTGCAACACTTGTTTTTCTATAATGTTTTTAAAGATTTCCTGTTTCACGGAGGTAATTTTAACATGCGATTTTGCGAAATGCACGAAATTTCAGGAAGGCATTATGGTCTTATAATATTTGATTTATGGAATATGTGCGGATTTTATATTTTAAAATTGGAAAGACTGACGACCCTCCACAGCCGTCAGCCTTTTCTTTTTCATTGCCCCGTACGTTCAGTTAAGTTGAACTTACATGAACGATCCGATAGCCATCTATCTTTATTTTGCTCTTCTAAAATCAGAAGTAAGTATCAATTAAATGCAATACCAACGCCAACTTCAGCATTATCGAGAAGATGTTCGCGATCAACTCGGACTACGCGGCCTGTTTTAATACGTGCATACTGGCCTTTTTCTTCTGCTAAAGTCTGTGTTCGCGGGAAATTAATTTCGACTATATTCCCGGTTTGGATGGGTGTAGTCACAGGTAACGTAATAAAAACGCCTGTTCTGCTGATATTGCAGCTACGACCATTGAAAAATCTGTTTGCATCCGGCATCCAGACGCTTACAGGCCAGGATACTTTGTTCCGGCTCTCAGTTCGCTGTTCTATTGTTGCCTGCATAATAAACTCCTTAAAATAACTATTGCATCAATTATACTATCTATATCGGATATGTTAATCTGGACAGTTTAGAAGAAATAGGAAACTATTTTGGTTTTATTTTCATTTTGTCACATTCTTTGGATTGCACAAAGTATTCAATATTTTTATCGGAGCGAAATAGAAAAAATTAATTAAAAACTTGTACTTTTTAATAAGAAATAGAAATATTTTTTGTAATTTTTATAATTTTTCGTAGAAAACCTGAAAAATAAAAATTTATATAAAAATATCATTTTTGTATTTTTGATTTTTCGTTTTATATTTTAAACAAAGTGAGAAAGCGAGTCCTCATAACATTTTTCTTATAAACCAGTTTATTATTTATGCCGATTATTCTCTTTAATCAAAGGAAATAACGTAAGGAAAAAAGCATGATCAATAAGGATAATAAAATAATCAACATGGTTGCCTCAAAAGCTAAATGCAATGGCAATATGAGAAAAGTACGTTCAGGTTCAACATTAATAACTTCTCTTATCGCCATTACAATCATTTTGGTTGCTATTATCGGAACATCTAATTTCCGGTACTATGCCGCGTTGGATACCCGTAAAGCAACGGCATTAACAGAAGCATCAAGAATTGCATTGCTTTTATGCGAAAGCTGGCGCGGAATGAATGGCGACCTTAGTTACAATCCAATAACAAATCTCGGTTCAGACTTAACCATAAGCAATGAAAATGGACCTTCGGCTCCCACTGATTTTACGTCACTTGGCAGTTATTTAATCAAGCTCGGACAGAGTACAGAAACAAACAAATATCATATAAGTTACTATACAACTTTATCGTGGAAGGATATTCAAACCGGCTTGAGGGCTTTGAATGTAAATATATCATGGGCACAACGTGACACTGGTAATGAAGGATTCGAGAATGCAGACAAATCCTTTTCGCTTACAATTTATACTTTAACTGATTAGGAAAGCAATAATATAAATGGCTAAGAAAAAAATAACATCTCGAAGCGGATTTACTCTTGTAGAGTTAATGATAACCATGACTATCATGATTATCGCATCTCTTGCTATCGGCGCAGTTATTGTCGATGGGCAAAACAGCTGGTCAAATATGTACGATAAAATACATTCCGACATATTTACTGATGGATATGTTGTCAGAAAAAAATTCGATTCTCTTATGCGCAGAGCAAGTGGTGAAAAAATATTCATCGAAAATCAGAATCAATCTGTAGAAGTTTATTATTATTCAGACGGTGCGACAACAACTGACAGATACATGCGGTTTTATAAATCGAATAATAATATGGTTCTGGAATATGGAACACTTTCACCGAAATCTGCGATTAACACTGAAATTATTTGTGGTAATGTTTCGAAATGTACATTTCACCAGGTCGGCAGATCAGTCCAGTTGATACTCATGCTTGATAATGGGACACAGCAAAATACGGTCATTACTTCTGCTATTGCCCATAATTAAATAAATATCAAATGGAAAGAGAAAGAAATAAAATGAAAAATAAATTACAACTTAAAAACAAAGGCGCCGTACTACCTCTGGTTATGATTGTTGTCATAATCCTTCTTATTATTGGAACATCATTAATCAGTATGGCTCTGACTAATCGTTTATACTCTTTACGTGAAAGAACAAGCTTGATCGCAAGATGTGCCGCAGATGCAGGTATAACTCAGGCACTTTTCGAAATGAACCAAAAACTTATTTCTCAAACCCTTATTAGCAGTACAAATCCGACAGCAGACAGTGTCACCCTGTCATACAGCGATGCTATATATAGTTATGCTGTGACTGGCAGCCTCGCGGGTGGATACAATATAACATCAGTAGGTAAATCCGGTAACGCACAGAGAATGATAACAGCTTCTCTCGAACTCGGGGGATTATTCGATCACGCAATTCTGACAAAAGATTCTCTTGTCTTAAAATCAGGTACAATAATTGATGGTTATAATTCCGCAGACCCGACAGCTACTGATTTTGACGTTAAAATCGGAACGCAAAGCACCGAAGACGACAAAATAGTTTTAAATAACAGTGTTATAGTGAATGGAGATATTGCTGTCGGTGTAAACGGTGATATTGATGAAGTGATTAAAGACCTGGGAGCAAAGATTGATGGTGACACATATGCGGCATCCAGCAAAGAAACTCTGCCGGAGGTAACGACTCCTACACTGCCTGACAAAGGAAAGGCACTATCGGTTAAAAGCGGAACTATTACAGTTACGCCTTCAGACAACGGCACTTATTCAAGTATTAATTTACAAAACGGCAAAGATATTGGAAAACTGGAAATTACCGGCGGTGACGTAGTTTTGCATATATCAGGAAATATTTCACTTGGAAATGATTGTGAGATAGTTGTAGCAGACGGCTCAACACTGACAATTTATATAGACGGAAATATTAGTTGTGATAACGGGAGCGGCATAAATACGGAAGCGCCACCTGAAGAAGCTTCAACACTGAAAATATTCGCCACAGGCGAAGGTGAACAATACCTTGATGTTAAAGCCAAATCTGACTGGACGGGAACAATTTATGCTCCCAATGGAGATGTAATTCTCTATTCAGAAGGAGATATTTATGGCGCCATTGTAGCTGATTCTTTCGAGTTTAAAGCCGGAGGAAATTTTCACTATGACGCGGCACTCAAAGATGTAACAATTTATGATCCTGGAGTCAGATTTGTTATAAAACAATGGCATGAAAGTATAGTTAATATTGATATGAATAATCTTGAATCGTTAAATGTCACTTACGTCGGAGTTTTGCAGGACTAAACAAACTCTAATTTATAATTGTAATCATATTAAAAATATAATTACACATTTTCTATTGATTAATTTTTGAAACTAATGAATTATGAAAATATTATCAAAACATAGAAATAATGGAATTGCGTTACCATTAGCACTTATGTCTATAATAATCCTTCTGGCAATAGGTGTTTCGTTATTAGATCTTGGCGTTAAAAACCGACTTTTTGTAATACGTCAGACCGCTGAAATATCTGCACGATGTGCCGCTGATTCAGGACTGACGAAAGCCATATTTGAAATCAAACAGAAACTACAGGGAGCATCATGGTTTGGCAGTGAAATGCCGTACGAATCAAATATACAACTCGATAACTGCAATGCTGCATTCGGATATACTACAACATTACAACCCGATGGTAACTTTTTAGTAGAGTCAACCGGTACAAACGGGATAAATACAAGAACAGTAAGATGCGTCCTGCAAAGAAAGGCTCCTTTTAAAGCGGCAATTTTCGCAGACGGGTATATAGATATAAAAAATTCCGGCAAAGTAGGCTGGTATAACGGTATAGCCGGAAGCAATTTCATGGTTGGTACAAACAGCACTAAAAAAGGAACTGTAATGTTATACAATTCATCGACAATTGAAGGCGGTGTCATTGTAGGACCGGGTGGTAATCCAAATGATGTAATTGAATTAAAAAACAGCGCAAAGATAGAAGGCGATATCTCATCTTTGTCGAAAGAAAATGAACTGGTTACGCCTGAAGTTCCTGAATGGCTGCAATCGCTTCCATCCAGCGGTACAATTAAAAATAATATAACGATATCCGAATCCGCAAAATATAACGGAATTGACCTTAGTAACAGTAAAAAGATTACAGTTACAGGAAATGTTTCACTATATATTACAGGTGACATTACACTCGGTAATTCGAGCCAGATACAAATCGAAGATGGTGCTTCTCTCACATTGTATATGGAAGGGAATTTGGAAGGGAAAAATTCCTGTCAATTAAATAATAAAACTGAAACACCTAAAAATCTTCAAATATATGGCCTTGAAGGCTGCACCTCAGTTGATTTAAAAAACGGAAGTGATACCTATGGAGTAATATACGCACCGAATGCCGATTTTATTCTCCATAATTCTGTCACGATATATGGTTCGATAGTGTGCAATACATTTGAAATTAAAAACTCAGGCCAGATAATGTATGACGCATCACTTGAAGATGAAACATTTACTCCGGTTCCAACAGACTTAACTATAACAAACTGGAGAGAAAACATTGGCAATTAATAACAGTTGTAAACAGAATTTTATTACTATTCGATAACTGAAAAACGTTCACTGCTTCCTTTAATCCGTTTTTTTCTCCTTGTTGTCATTAAAACTTATTTTATTATAAGGAAGACCGCCATTTTCTTCTGACTTATTTTCAAGTCCCCATGAATCGGACAAATCAACTCCTGCTCCTTCATTTTGAGCTATCCATATGCCCTGTCCAAGGGTAGTCTGACTAAACATCCAGTTCGTATAATCTATGTTTCGCACACCTTTTTGATTAATATCGACATACTCACTAAAAGTCTGATTAGAGTTTGCAGTCAAATGCAAAAAGTCACGGTTAAGCTGCTGCAATATCTGCAATTCTTTTTCTTTCTCATTTTGAGCCGGCTGCTTATCTATTTGAATAGTCTTACTTATCTTCAAAAACAACGGCAGCCATTGTTCATATTCATTTTCAGGTCCCCAGTTGCCATCTATAGAATACTGCCATGCGGAATTCATTGATTTAGAAATACATTGTACACTAAAAATTCCAAGAGATGTCTTTTCAGTTACAACATTCTTGAATTTT
This sequence comes from uncultured Pirellulales bacterium, assembly GCA_964567805.1. GTDB lineage: Bacteria > Planctomycetota > Phycisphaerae > Sedimentisphaerales > Anaerobacaceae > JAFGPS01. The sequence continues at coordinate 6,045 of CAZMPL010000027.1, forward strand.
GCGTATATCAGCCGATTATCAACATGGTATCTCATCTTGTTCATAATCTTAACTTCTTTGGCAAAATCCGTATTTATTTTATCACATGGAATTTCACCAAGAATTTCCATATCTATTCCGATATCTTCATATTTCAATACAAGACTCAATATCTGAGCCGGAGTCTGGTATGTTGTATTGATAACTCCAGGAGTTATAACAGATGATGGAAATATAGTCTGGCTTTTCGAAATCATGCCGCATTTTTTCTGGGTCTGGTCATCCATTAGTAAAAACTGCAAATCTCTTTCATTAGAAGTAAATTTCAGTGCCCTTCCTTCAAGATGCCAGTCTTGTGGAATTTCAAGCGTGATTGATTTATCAACAAGACCAGAAGAAATCAGTTTCATCTCCCTGGCTGGATTTTTGCCGATTTTCTGTATTACTGATGCGGGGTTAAGAATTTGTTCCTGCTTATCCATCTCATCTTTAGCGGCCAGCGCTGTACCTTTATTCATTACAATATCAATATCCTGCGTGGAATATGCGATATTGGATGCAATATTAATCAGAGTCGGCTGCATTTTGTTCCACATATCATCCCTTGAAAGAAGAAGATAAGCTGTACCGGCACGGTCCGTATAAAAGAAATACGCATGACCGATGCCCATAGCGTCGCCTTCTGTAAAAATTATATCCATTGTCGTAAGGTCATTACCGGGAGATGATTTAATATTTTCGCCTTCTAAATCCGGGATGTTATTCTTAAATAAATTTATACAGGTTTCGGCAAGACTATTCGAATCATTTACATCCTCCATATCTCCTGGAAATGACAGAAAAACAAGTAATGCTGATTCATCAGGCCTTACCACAGAAGTCATATTAACACCATTATCGTATTGCAGTTCCGACACATTCCAGTTTTTAGGCTTGTAAAACATTAACTTGCGAAGAGATGATTTGAATAAAGTAAATGTCGCTTCATCATTCGGATCTACTGTAATTTCCTCTTGCCCGGCTGGAGCTTGAAGTTCAGCAGCGCATTGAGAACAAAACTTCGCAGATGAATCGTTAATAGCATTGCATTTCGGACATCGTACCGTAGATGGTTTTGGAGCTTCAATTTTTTCTGTAGGTTTTACATTCGCGGAGACCAAAGAAGCAGTTATTGGCTGGTTACCTATCTGCATTTCCTGACGTACAAGTCCGAGTCCATCTGCATAATAACTTACCGACAACATGGAAGCCTGTCCCGGCACATTGACTCTCGAGCCAATTGCGATACACTGAAAAGTTCCCATGTTTGTTTGAATTTGCTTGGTTCCGAGAGATTCGAACGTTGTGACTAAATCCGTATTCGCCTGCTTGATTGTTGATGTCCATATCTGGTTAATAATAAACGGGAGCTTGATTCGTACTAATGGCGGATTATAGACTATTTCCTGGTCTTGAGCCTGAGCAATATATACCTTCAATCCTTCGGTATCTACCGCCATATATTCCTTGCTGATATCTGTACCAGAGGCACTTTTAGCCGTAGATTCTACAACTGCACAACGAACTCCGTCAATTGGAGCGAATCCGGTTATTTGCACCGTCATCTCAACATTGTTAGACATTACATATCTCCACTGGTTACCTTGCATAAGGGGAAAGTAATCCTGTGATGATGCAGCTGAAACACAACAAAACGAAATTATTAAAGCCCAAAATATTCTACGCATTTTTCTACCCTTTCCGTATTATAGTTCGAAACGCGGGAAAGTACTTATTTATAGACGCTTACAACATCTTCCATATTTCCTATTTATATAAATTTTATAAAATTCTTCTGAATTTAGTCAAGAGAAAAGAATTATGGCAACCTTTTTAAAACTCGACGTTCTTAACTTGAGAAAAAGTTCTTTTTGTGTATAATCTTAAAAATGAAAGAAAATCAGGAAAATATAACACCCGCGATGAAACAGTTTCATCATTTTAAGAAACTGCACCCGGATTGTATACTCTTTTTCCGGATGGGTGATTTTTATGAAACATTTTATGAAGACGCCAAAACCTGCTCTAAAGTACTTGGTTTGACCCTTACAAGCCGGAGCAAGAGCGATAATCCCGTTCCTCTGGCTGGTGTGCCCTACCATGCGGTTGACGGCTATCTCAAGAAAATGATAACTTCCGGCTATAAAGTCGCCGTATGCGAGCAGGTCGAGGACCCGAAAACCGCCAAAGGAGTCGTAAAACGCGATGTCGTACGAATTGTGACCCCCGGAACACTGACTGACGACATGCTTCTCAACGCCAAAGAAGACAATTTTCTCTGTGCCGTAAGCCTTGGAACAAAGCACTCAGCTTCGATGAGCTGGGTCGATATTTCCACTGGTCATTTTTTTACTCAGCAGATTGCAGAAGAAAAGCTGCTCGACGAACTCCTTCGATTGTCACCCGCAGAATGTCTCGTAGCGGATATGCGCGGCGAATTGTTTGAAGCCGAATCGAAAAAACTCATAAGAGAAATCACACAACTTACGCAGGCAACAATTACAATCCGGCCCGCATGGTATTTCGAACCTTACCAGGCAAGACAACGACTGCTCAAGCATTTCGGTACAACGACTCTTGAGGGTTTCGGAATTTCCGATAGTGACGACGGCCTTGCAGCTCCGGCTGGAGCCGTTCTGGAATACCTCAACGAAACACAGAAAACCACACTTGGTCACATCCAGAGTCTGAAAAAAATCGAACAGAAGAATTTTCTGCAAATCGATCCGGTTTCTTTGCGAAGCCTTGAAGTTCTTCAGACAATTCGCTCGGAAAGCGGCAAAGGTTCGCTTCTTGGCTGTATTGATGAAACAATTACAGGTATGGGCGGCAGGATGTTTCGCAACTGGCTTTGCATGCCGCTCTGCGATGTGAATCTGATTGAAATGCGGCAGGATGCTATCGAAGAAGCACGTAATTCCGAAACAGAACTTCTCGATATCCGACGACTCCTCGCGAACATTGCGGATACAGAACGTATCGCGGCTCGCATAAGTACATTCCGAGCCGTACCTCGTGACCTCGTGTCACTTGCATCGACATTGCGGCAAATTCCGAAACTTCGCGAAACTCTACAGAAATTTCATTGCAAAATGTTCATACAGGTTGCGGGCATGTGTGACAGCATGGACGAACTCGCCGATTTACTCGAATCGGCAATTGAGCCGGAACCCCCTTCTCATCTTCGTGACGGCGGCGTAATACGAACAGGTTTTTCCGAAGAGCTTGACAAACTGCGCTCTATTTCAAGCGACGGGCAAAGCTGGCTCAAAGAATATCAGAAAAAACAGATCGAGTTGACCGGAATAACTAATCTGAAAGTCGGGTACAACAAGGTTTTCGGTTATTACATCGAAATAAATCATTCTGCGGCGGATAAAGTGCCGCAAGATTACATCCGCAAGCAAACAATAAAAAATGCTGAAAGATATATCACAGAAGAGCTGAAAGATTATGAAACGCAGGCACTTAGCGCGGCGGAAAAATCCATCGAACTGGAACAGCAGCTTTTCGACCAGCTTCGCGCACAGGCGGCACAATATATAAGCCGAATGCAAATGCTCGCGGTGACTATCGCTCAATGCGATTGCCTTACGTCACTTGCATATATCGCGAAAAGACAAAATTACATTCGGCCAAAAATCAAAGACGATGCAACACTCATAATTCACGAAGGAAAACATCCGGTTCTGGCACAAACTCTTGGAGCTGAATTTGTACCGAACGATATTCAACTCGGAAGCAAAGAGGGACAAATCATCGTAATAACAGGACCCAACATGAGCGGCAAGAGCACTTACATCCGCCAGGTTGCGCTGCTCGTTCTCATGGCTCAAACAGGCTCGTTTATACCGGCACAGAAAGCTGAAATCGGGATTGTCGATAGAATATTCACACGTGTCGGAGCTTCGGACGAACTCGTGCGAGGCCAGTCAACATTTATGGTCGAAATGACTGAAACCGCAAACATCATTAATAACGCAACGGAAAAGTCCCTCGTTATTCTTGACGAAGTCGGCCGCGGCACAAGCACTTATGACGGCTTGTCACTCGCCTGGGCGATTACGGAATATATCGCAAACAAGATAAAAAGCCGCACTCTTTTCGCAACACATTACCATGAGCTTACAGAATTAGCAGAACTTTTTTCCAATATAAAGAATTGCAACGTGGCAGTTCGCGAGTGGATGGATGAGGTAGTTTTCCTGCACAAAATCCTGCCCGGCGGCTCAGACAAAAGCTACGGCATACATGTTGCAAAATTAGCCGGTATTCCGAAAGCAATTCTCGAGCGAAGCAAGGAAATTCTCGAAGAGCTTGAAAGCACGTTCCAGAAAGAAGCAACCGGCGAACATCTTTCGAAACACAAAACAAAAGAATCGAGCGAGGAAATTCTCTTCGTCCAGAAAAACAAAAACATTCTGGATAAACTGGTGTCCACAGACATAAATAACCTTACACCTATTGAAGCGATAAACCTGCTGAACCAGATAAAATCTGAGATAAATGCTAATTAAATAATATTTGAAAATATCTTGCAAAATTTCTGCTCTGAATTTTTAATATATGTGGTTTATAATTTTGCATGAAAAGGAAGAAATTATGAATATATTATATAAAATGAAGCTTGGGCTCTTATTAAGCGTTATTTCAATATTATCCGGCTGCTCACAGGTCGAAATTACCGGCAGAAAACAGTTTAACTTCGTTCCAGATTCGACGATGAACTCAATGAGTTTTCAAAATTATGGAGAATTTCTTTCGACGCATAAACTTAGTACAAACTCTCAGCAAACACAAATGGTTAAGCGTGTTGGTACAAAAATTCAAGCGGCAGTAGAAAAATATTGTGCTGATAACGGCATACAGAACAAACTTAGCGGCTACGAATGGGAATTCAATCTTGTCGAAGACCCGAATGTAAATGCATGGTGCATGCCCGGCGGAAAAGTTGTCGTTTATACCGGCCTGTTACCGGTAACTAAAAATGAAACTGGTCTGGCCGTAGTAATGGGCCATGAAATCGCTCATGCTTTCGCTAAACACGGTGCCGAAAGAATGTCTCAGGAACTTATCGTGGAAATGGGCGGCATTGCTCTCTCGACGGCGTTGAAGGAAAAGCCGGAACAAACGCAAAGCCTGTTCATGTCGGCCTATGGAGCAGGTTCACAAGTCGGAATTCTTTTACCATACAGCAGAGTACATGAAAATGAAGCGGACCATTTAGGCCTGATATTTATGGCGATGGCAGGTTATGACCCACATGAAGCGGTTACTTTCTGGGAAAGAATGGCGGCTTCCAGCAGCGGCTCACAACCTCTGGAAATTTTAAGTACACACCCTGCTGATGCCACAAGAATAAGAAACATTCAAAATCTTTTACCCGATGCTATGGCGTACTACAAACCCGGTGCGTAAATTCAAATTAATCACATACTCATAAAATTTAAGATAATATTTTAATATTTGTTTTTATTATTAATATTAAGGAAAGGAATCACTAAATGACAAAGAAAGATAAACATATCATACTCGGCGTACATATTACAGATCGTATTAAACGCGCACACAAAGTCCAGGAACTTTTAACTCAATACGGCTGCAATATTAAAACACGTATCGGAATTCACGATGTGGATGGCGAAAAATGCTCTACGAACGGCCTGTTAATTCTCGAACTGGCCGGCAAGATGGCTACATGCGAAAAACTGGCTGAAGAATTAGCAACTCTTGAAGGTGTTGAAGTTCAGAAAATGATTTTCGATCATGACTAAATCGCAAAACTTTTTTAGTTTAAACAAAAGGCAGCCTTTATAAATAAGACTGCCTTTTTTAATTCAGTTTGATGTTAATTAATATTATTCGATAGTCAAAAGAGCAATGGATGTCTGATCCATGATATATATTTTATTTCCTGATACCACTGGATAAGCATATGTCTGGCCGGTACCGACCTGATATGCGGCTAATTCTTTGTACTCTTTGCTATCAGGCTGCAACACGACAAGCTTTGCACTGCTATTCAAACCTATCAGAACAGAGCCAGCATCAACAATAGAACCATAACCAGCGCTGCCCATTCCGCCGCCTCGTCCTCCACCTCGTGACATATTACCACCTCTTCCACCCATGGCTCCGCCACCTCGGCCGCCGCCAAAACCTGTTGGTGTAATTGTAATACCATTACCGGTTGTCCTGTCCGCGGCTGTACTGGTTGATGATTGTGTCCATGCCAATTTTCCTGTTTTAGCATCAAGACAGAAGTAATTATTGTTTCTTGAAACAGCATATAGAAAACCATCTTTTAATATTGGAGTATTATATTCCACTGATTCTTGAGTATGTGTCCAAATATCTTCTGTTGTGAATTTGTCACCATCTTTTTTAATCGCAACGGATTTTATCCCTATATCGTTACCGCCGCAGAGTATAACATTTTGGCCGTCAATAATCGGTGTAACACATTGACGTCCCCTGCTGGCAAAAGGTACAGTCCATAAAAGTGTGCCGTCTGATGTTTTTAATCCCACTACACTATTTGCGGTCATTACAATTACCATCTTCGTACCATCAATGGTAGTTACGTTGGGAGAAGAATGAGATGTCCCCGGGCTGTCCCATTTCCATTTCTGGTCACCGGTTTTCAGGTCATACGCGACAACCGCCGCATTTCCCTGTGCACCACCAAACTGACCAATTACCATATCATCTACAATGATAGGTGACATTGCGGCATTGAAACGAGGCAATTGACCGGGGAAATCGTTTTTACGCCATTTTAATTCGCCTTTAGCCGCGTCAAGACAGGAAAGTGTACCGTTTATACCAAAAGTTACTATCATTCCATTTGAAACAGCCGGCGTGCTTCTTGGCCCGGCATGGTCTCTATCTGCGGAAATATTAGCCGGAGCTTCATAACTATCTTTCCAAATCTCTTTATTGGTTTCCGCGTTAAGACATAGAAGCACTTCACTGCCCTCTTTGCGTGTAAATACATAGAGCGTATCTCCAACAAGTACTGGAGTAGAATCAGTACCTTCACCTACAGTTAGTTTCCATTTTTCTGTAAGTTTTTCCGGCCATGCTGCAGGTACTTTGAATCCAGTTACTTTTGCATCGCGGTTAGTACCCATCCATTGAGGCCAATCCTGCCCAAAGACGAAACCGGAGTTTACAATTAGAACAAAGACAACAAGTAACAATATTTTATATTGTGTGACTCTCAGAAACATAGATACCTCCTTAAAAAAGATTGTTAAGATAGAATTGCCTTTATATATGTTGAGTTCATATATTTCTTTCTATAGTTTTTATATTAGAATTATTACGAATAGCAGCGTAAGTAGTTCACAAACCAAAATACTTTCTATCATATTTTCCTGAATGCAATCTAAATATTAAACTCGAATATATCCTACTAATAAATAGTATATTTAGGGATATTATTTATTCACTTCAAAAACTCTATTAAGAATAATGAAAAAAAATTTACCCATACACTACTATTTCTATAGGATTTCATGAACATAGCTATGGAAATACCGTAAATATTATAGGAACTTATATAAAAAAGTAATTTGCAGGTTGAAACAGATAAAATTAAGAAAATAAAGCAATTATAATTTCTTCACCCTCTTGTAAGCCAGATTCCCATTATTAAAATCTGGCTTTTTTTATTATTTTACGAGTAATCATTAAGGTGTTAAATTGATCTTAGAAAAAAAATATGATGAAATTTTCTGCTCTTAAAAAACAAGCAAATATATGAATACAATCAAAATGCTTCCGGGAGGATTTTGCGTGCGGCGTTGCGAAGATAGCTTGTGATATGCCGTTCAGAGGTCATGCTCAGAACTTTTCTTGCGACTTTATTGCAATCAATTATTGTTACACTTCTGATAATTTGCTTTATTTCAGGAATCATCGGAGAAGCAAGCGAGAAAGTTCTAACTCCCATTCCCAAAAGAAGCATTATATATTCTGGCTCGGATGCGACTTCGCCGCAGATACTAAGGTCGATTTGTGCCTTGTGAGCATCCTGAATAACAGTTCGAATAAGTCTCAATACCGCAGGATCAGCGGTTGAATATAAAGTCGAGACAAGCTCATTTCCCCTGTCAACTGCAAGGGTATATTGTGTAAGGTCATTCGTCCCTATACTAAAGAATTCAACTTCTTTTGCGAGCGAAAAAGCCGTCAACGCCGCTGATGGTGTTTCAACCATAATACCAACCGGCATCTTGGGATTGTATTCGATATTCTCGTCACTGAGGTCTTCCATTACATCGTGAAGAATCATTTTCGCCTGCATTAATTCCTGCTGATTAGTAATCAGAGGAAACATTATCTTGACATTACCAAGAACAGACGCTCTTAAAATCGCGCGTAACTGCGTCTTGAACATCATAAGGTTTTGCAGACAGAATCTTATCGATCTCAAACCCAAAAACGGATTTGGTTCACGCACAAAACGCTTGCTTTGTGTATATTTATCAGCACCGAGGTCGAGTGTACGTATTACGACAGGTTTGCTTTTCATAGCTTTGATTGTCTGAGCATATGCTTCGTAGTGGTCCTGTTCTGTTGGTTCTGTCGTAGTATTAAGATACAAAAACTCTGTTCGATACAAACCTATACCGTCACCACCCTTTTCAATGACCGCCCCTGTTTCACTTGGAAATTCTATATTACCAAGCAATGTGATTTTTGTCCCATCACGTGTTACAGCCGGCTTTTCCCTTAACGTATTGAGTTTATGTCCAAGTTCTTTATATTCATCCTGGTATTTCTCGTATTCCTTAATGGTATTTTCATCGGGATTTACAATTACTATGCCGCGATTACCATCGACTATCACGGTATCATTTTCATTCACTACAGAAGTAAGGTCTTCGAGAGCAACTACGGCGGGAATTCCAAGACTGCGTGCGACTATAGCGGCATGACTTGTTCGGCCGCCTACGTCACTGGCTATACCTTTGACAAATTTTTTGTCAAAACCGGCTGTCTGAATCGGGCTTAACTCACGAACAACAATAGTTACTTCTTCGGTAATATGACCGATTTCTTCACGTTTCTTGCCAAGAAGATGTTTCAAAACTCTTCTGGCAATATCAAAAATATCAGCGGCACGCTCACTGATATATGCGTCTTTTTCATTGGCAAAATGGGAGGCTATCTCCCGGAAAGTACTTGAAATCGCATATTCAGCGGTTACAAGTTCCGAACGAATCATATCATTTATTTTCTTTTGAAGGCTTCTGTCACGCAAAAATCTGTTATGGACGGCGAAAATATCTTTTATCTGGCTGCCCTTATTTTTATATGATTCTTCGAGCTGTGCCATCTCTGCGATTGCGTCATTGAAAGCATTCTTTACTTTATTAATCTCGCTTGTTCGTTGAGAAGGCTCGATTGCGCGATAAGGAATTCTGTAATCCTCGGAATCAATAACCATCGATTTGGCAATTGATATACCCGGCGAAACAGCTATTCCTTTTTTAATTTCCATTATCCTTCTTCCATGTTCAGCATTCGGAATACTATCGCCATTCTATGCCGGCAAAGATTCACCGAAATGCTTTTCTTCAACAAGTTCCTGAAGAGCAGCTACGGCAGATTCCGCATCTGCTCCTTCCGCTCTGATTTTTAGTTTTGTACCGCAAGTTGCTGCTAACATGCTCATTTGCATGATACTTTTACCATCAACTTTTGTTTTACCATTGGCTACTGTTATCTTACTATCGAATCGATTCGAAATATCCACGAATTGCATAGCTGGGCGCATATGAAGACCATCGGCATTTTTGATTTCAACTTCAGCTTCACATATTACCTTTTCCAACATTTATTCCTTTTGCAATCAGGGAAATTTCTTAAGTATCGTTTACATTGACATAATCGAAACAGAAATTATCGAATCTTTCAGCAGTTTCTATAACGAAGGATCTTCATCGGCTTCCGTGAACAAATCTTTAATTTGCTCAGGTGTACGGCACTGCCTTAAGAATTTACGAAACTTTTCAACCTGCAAATGTTTGAAGATATTTTCCATAGCCTGCAAATGCTTGTCAGGATCGTCAACGGGACTTATCAAAAGAATGATTGAATGTACAGGCATCTTATCAAGTGCATAAAAATCAATACCTTCATCGCTTAATCCAATCGCAGCAACAATTGCATTAACTGATTTATGCTTAACGTGAGGGATCGCAACTCCCCTGCCTAAACCTGTGCTGGCTTCATTTTCCCTTTTAACTATCGCCTTGACGATGTTCTTTTGGCTTTCTTCTTCAATTTTCCCGCTTTTTACAAGCGAAGAAACAAGCTCTTCAATAGCTTCATCTCTTGTGCCGGACTGCAATTGTGAAATTGCCGCCTCAAAACATATAAAATCCTTGAACTTCATTTTGTTACTCTAACCTATAAGTTAAAAAATATTTTGAAATAAGACACGATAAAACAATTTTATATTTCTTCCGGAATCTCAGTACCTTTTTCAGTCGGATACTTATTATCCCTTTCCTTTCCTTTTACTTTCCTTAATTGACCTTCAAGCTTATGGACAGCCATATCAATACATTGATAAGCATCTGGGCCCATATCAGTACCCACAAAAACTTTGTGAAGTTCTGCGCGAGCAATGACTTCGACACTAATATTACTGCCCTCACTGCCGTCAATTATTACTTCTATCTGGGTTATACTGTTGTAAAACCTTGGAAGTTTCGAAGTTTTTTTCTCAGCATGCTCTCTCATTGCTTCAGTAATATCAATATGTTTACCAGTAATTGTAAAAAGCAAGATCATTCTCCTTAAAATAATAATTCATTAAACAACATACTACTTGTTTCTATTATAAATTATAAGCTATATTCCAATTTATAAAAACCTTAATTTTTCAAAACCGGATTATTTACATTTTCCGGTATTTTAATAAATTCAATTTTTTTCCCGGACTCACTGGCTGGAGCGATTACTCCGCCGCTTACTACGAAACGGAACGCTTCTTCGATAGTCATATCCAGGTCAATTACAAGTTCTTTTGGGACTGTAATTACAAAACCCGTAAATGGCGTTGGCGATGTGGGTATAAAAATAGTAGTAAATTCTTTTTTAAAATTATTTACCACATTTTTTAATCCCGTACCGGTAACAAAACCAAGCGACCAGATGTCTTTCCTGGGATATTCTACGGCTACTACACGGGAAAAAAGCTGTTTTTTATCTTCCTGCTCGCTTAGGAAAAAATCAGTTAATTGTTTGATATAAGGATAAACACTCTTCAGAATTGGCGTGTTCATTATGAATTTTTCAGTCATTCTCCATAATGATTTCCCAACGTAGCTTGCCAGTAATACCCCAACAACACAAACCACGATAACCGCAATAATAAATCCAACGATTGAGCCATATCCATCGACCCAAAATTGTCCAAGACTATCTTCTATTTTATTAATACGGCCATCACGCTGAATAATATCCGTTTTAATATATATATTTAATTCTTCCGGACGGTTTTCCCAGTCTTTATCTTTTTCATTTTTTTTAACATAAGCTCGAAGCTCATCATCGGATATGTCCGAGTTCTTATAAGTAGACAAAGCCACTACATGAACTATGCCGCGATTTATATGCTGGCTTATGTTTTTATGTATGAATGTGTAGCCCCAAACGAATAACCAAATAGTAAGAATACTTGGCAAAAGAACCGCCAATCCGTGCAAGAAATATCCTTTAAAGCGTTTTGCAACACTCATACTATTTATACCAAGTTCTTTATTTCCATATAGTTACAAATCAAAAGCTACCTGAAATCACTGATATTTCAGTATAGTAATCCTAATTTATATAGATTAAGCGATAGGCTCTTGATAGTCAACAGAAAAGTCTTTTGGTAAATGCGCTCCAATTAAATGTATTACAGCTCCCGGCAGAGAAGCAAGCAGCCAGATAAACCTTTGACTCAACGCAAGTGCCAAAGCATCATCTTCTTTAACGCCTGCATAATTTGTAAATAAAATAATAAGAAGCCCTTCTACAACTACCGCCCCGCCTATACTGACCGGAATCGCACCCAATACCCACGTTAAAGTAAAGAAAACATAGTAATACTTAACGCTGGCTTCCACACCAAGGCTTAATCCTATAAACCAAAAGCCGGTAATCGTCACAATTTGAATTACTACCGTCATTCCGAATGTCGTAAAAAGTATTAATGGGTTTTTACAATAAAGAATGAAAGCAGTTTTGAATTTATGAAAAGCATCCCAAACTTTCTTCCACATATAAAATATGCCGTTTTTGAGCTTTAATCGGGTTTTTGGGTATATCAAAATCCCTGCGATTAAAACCAACATGACTCCGGCTGATACGATTATAAGCGTCCTGTGCTGGGAAAAAGAATCAAAAAGGCTCGACTCTTTCTTTGACGTAATATTAAGATTCCTGCCTTGTAAAAAAACCAGGTAGAAAAAAACCGCAATAATGAAAGTACCTATCAGCCCAATGATCCTGTCAACAAACACACTTAAAGCCGCTTCGAATTTTTTTTCGGTGTGTTTGGTAACATACCATGCACGGATCAAATCACCACCGACCGCACCCGGCATACAATTATTATAAAATAACCCCAAAAAATGCAGGCGAACCGCCGCTGAATAAGGAATCGATATTTTTTGCGATTGCAGCAAAATGCCCCAGCGATATGCAATGGCAAACTGAGAAACCGTAAATATAAATAGAGCACTTATAAATGCCCATGGACTGATTTCCATCAGCTTTCGCCACCGTTGTTCCTGACTGGCCCATATTATCGCAAGGGCGACTCCAGCGACAACAAAACCTATTCGAAACAATAAGAATAGAAAATTTGCTCTTTTATTTGTTTCTGACATTCAAGTACTTTTCCTTAATTAAGACTTGTTTTTAATGATAATATCGGCTAAAAATACTTCTGGCAAGTACTTAAATAACATTTTAGGAGAACAAACAAGTGGCTGCAGACAAAATGATTGAAGAAGGACTGGAATTTAAACCGAAATTTGACAGCAACGGCCTAATCACGGCGATAGCGCAGGACAGCACAACAAACCAGGTGCTAATGGTCGCATACATGAACCAGGAAGCTCTGGATATGACAATACAAACCGGATTCGCGACATATTACAGCAGGTCTCGAAAGGAACTCTGGAAAAAAGGCGTTCAGAGCGGCCACGTCCAGATTGTAAAACAAATTCTCGTCGATTGTGACCAGGATTGCCTGATTCTAAAAGTTACAGTAGATCAGGGCCAGTGCCAC
>CAZMPL010000028.1:0-5655 GCA_964567805.1 uncultured Pirellulales bacterium
CTTTTTTTTGTTCCATGATGTTCTCCTTTGTAGAGATAAAAAATAATTGTACTAATTTCTTCTGTTTATAACATTCGTTTGTATAACTCCAAAATTCTGTAATCCTATTTAGTGCATAATATAATAGAGACAAGCTCCATACCGTAATAATCGATGAATCAAATTTTATATTAAACTATTCTTAAATTGTCAATCTTAAAAAGAAATACTTAGAATTTGTATTTTAACGCCAACTGTGCTCTTACACTGTCTTCGTCACCGGAACCTTTGTATTCTGTGCGCCAGTGAGAAAGCTCAAAACCAACGTCAGCTTGTTTATTCAGAGAATAAATCATATTGCCGAATATTGTTCTATTAAGGATTCTATCGTCGGTATCAACAGTTCCACGATTGACATCTTCCATAGATAAACCAACATTGTATGCTATATCGCTCCACGGACCAATAGCAGCAGCAATCCATCCACCGGTGCTTCTAACTTCATTATATATATTTACACCTGTTAAAGTAACACCCTGGCCAATTCCGCCATTGTATGAATCAAGATTTTTACCTGTGAATAATTCACCTTTAACTGAAAGCTTCTCACAGACAGGTTGAGTCATATCCAGGTTGAGAGACCATGATTTGAACCTGGTATCAGTTCCATTTTCATGGATATCGTATTCTTCAGATCCTTTGTGACCGGATAAACCAATCGTTGTGAGCTTATCTTCATAAATTGGCGTTGCTACGCTGATTCGGCCCTGTAAAGTAGGAAATCCGGCATCTTCGCCTGAATCAGTATCCCATGTAACATCTGGATCGTAATTATATCTTCCAATAGTCCTGGAAACAGCACCTTCGAGTTTCAAATCAACATCATTATCCAGATTATATTCTTTAGTAAGTCTAATCTGAGGACGTCTGTAACCTATATTACCTACCCACCAGCCAACAGAATAATTTAATGTTGCCGGAAAAAGCGGACTAATTACATCTGACGTTTGTCCCGCGATAATACTGAACTTTTCATCCGGCCAATCCAGTTTTAAATAAGCATGACGCATCATAATACCGGCTTTATTTTCAGCAGCGCCGGTACCGTAGAAATCGACCTCCACTTTACCACTGGTAATCAATCCATTATTTTTAGGACCAGTAATATTAAATCCAAGCCTGGTTTCATTTGCAGTCATATTGAACTGCTCATCGTTATTATTATAATATCCTGAATCTACCCATTGAGCGAAATTTCCATTAGTCGTTCTGGAGGAATCGTAAGCGGCATCCAGTTTCAAAAAGCCATAAAACTGAACATCAAGATTCGACCAGACAGGCTTGTTTGACTGGGTTCCTTCCCCTTTTAACGCGGCACTATCTCTTAATTCCTGAATTTCCCTGTCAAGCTGGTCAAGTCTTTGTCGTAATAAGGTATTTTCCAAAGCCATATCACCCGTCCCTGCTCCAAGTGTAATTCCGGCTATAGTACCTGCTAATACTATTACCGCTAAATACATTTTCGTCTTCATAATTAACTCCTTTTAAAAACATCATTCGACAAACAATATCAGATTTTACAGGAAAAACGGCGTTTTATCAATAATAATTCTTCAATTCAATTTCAGAAACCAGCTTTATCAACTTGCTTCTGGAATTTCGCACAAAAACCTGTACAATAACCGAACTATGGGACAGATACAGTTATTAGACCAGAATATGATAAATATGATAGCCGCAGGCGAGGTTATTGAACGACCGGCCAGTGTGGTTAAAGAATTAATGGAAAACAGTATCGATTCCGGTGCTGATAAAATAACCGTAACGATAGAAGACGGCGGACGTAAACTCATCTCTATTACAGATAACGGCTGCGGCATGGATGCTGACGACCTAACCAAGGCATTTGAGCCGCACGCAACCAGCAAAATCAAAAATAGTCAGGATTTGCTCGCGATTTCTACTTTTGGGTTTCGCGGCGAAGCACTTGCGAGTATCGGTTCGATTGCACAAGTCAAAGCGGTTAGCAGAGTTAAAGACTCGAATTCCGCCAATTGCGTTGAGATTGATTGCGGCGATAAGAAAAATATCTGCCCGTGCAGCGGCGATTATGGAACCACGATTCAGGTAAGGGATATTTTTTACAAGTTGCCCGCCCGCAGAAAATTCCTGCGTACCGCCAATACTGAAATGGGACATATCACAGAGCATTTCATTCATATTGCTTTGGCGAATCAAAATCTTGATTTGACTCTTATTCATAATAACAGGGAAATATATCGCCTGCATGATACAGACGGCCTGCGAAGGAGAATCGGAATTCTTTTTCCATCTCCATCCGGAGGCATTTCAGATGAATTGATAGAAGCGCAAAGTACCGAAAAAGGGCTTGAAATTTTCGCTCTTATGGGCAAGCCAGAAATTTCAAGAACGAGTAATAAACTTCAATATATATTTCTCAACGGCCGCTTTATTCATGATAAATTTATTTCACATGCGATAAAAGAAGCTTATCGAGGCTTGCTGGAACCTAACAGATTCGGTGTTGTATTCCTGTTTATAAAAATGCCGCACGAAGATTACGACGTAAACGTGCATCCTACAAAAAATGAAGTGCGTTTCTTTAATTCGAATCTTGTGCATTCGCAAATACTCGGCGCGTTAAGGGAAAAACTCTTAGAACAGGATTTTCACGCTCCCGTTCAATTGCCTTCTGTTTCACCGCAAAATATTTCCGCGCATGCTCCGTCAGGACAAAATCAGAAAATCGCGGATGCAATGGCGGACTTTTTCAAGAAGCACCGCCCCGCTTCGTCAAACCAGCCGCAGTTTTCATTCAAACGTAATGCGCCGGTTACAAACTATAACAAGCGGCCGGAAGAATTTACTATGCCTGCTCCTTCTCCTATGCAGCCCGATAGAAAATTCTTACAGGTTCATGACAGTTACATCGTAGCTGAAACAGAAAATGGCTTTGTACTTATCGACCAGCACGCTTTGCACGAAAGAATTATGTACGAGACACTATGCAAACGTGTACGGGAAAACAAGCTTCAATCGCAAAGGCTCTTAATGCCTGAAAGTTTCGAAGTCACTGAGTCGCAGGCTGAAATATTGGAAAAAAATTCCGAACTTATCGAAAAACTCGGAATTGAAATTGTTCCGTTTGCACCGAGGACAATGGCGATCCAGGCGTTTCCGACTATTCTTTCAAAAGCCGAGCCGCTCGATTTTATCCAGGATTTAATTGAGATACTTGAAAATAAACAGGCGGATATTGACTCCGACAGGCTGCTTGAAGAAATCCTTGATATGGCCGCATGCAAGGCCGCGATTAAAGCGGGACAGAAATTAACACAGGGCGAGATAGAACAGCTTCTTGCCGATAAAGAACGTGTTGATTGTTCGAGCCGCTGCCCGCACGGGAGACCTACGACAATAGAATTTTCAATCAGTGAACTGGAAAAGCAATTCAAGAGAACATAATGAAAAAACTATGGATTCCATTATTAATATCGGTTCTTGTTTGTGCCGTTCTAATAATTTTTGGTTCACAAAAACATAAGGAAGAAACATCCCCTCCGGCTCGTAATCCTGAAAGAATAGTGTCACTCGCTCCGGATATAACGGAAATTCTTTTCGCACTCGGCCTTGGTGATAAAATTATAGCGGTTTCCAGTGACAGTGATTATCCACCAGAAACTGCGGACAAAAAAAAGGTCGGAACATTCTGGAAACCCGGCACTGAATCAATTTTAGCAATGAAACCTGACCTGATAATTACACAATGGTTCGCCGAACAGAAATCCGCAGCCGATACGCTGGAACAGCTTGGTTATAAAACACTTGTTTTATCGATGCAGAAGTTCAGCGAATTACCTGAAGTAATTGATAAAATCGGAAAAGCCACGGGAACTCAGGAAAAAGCCCAGCAGCTTTCCAGTGACATAGATAACAAAATAAATGAACTTAAAGCAAAATACAACCGAACAGAAAAAATTAAAGTATTATGGGTAATTCAGGAAGAACCTTTACGAGTTGCGGGAAGAGATACTTTTTTGAATGAACTGATAGAAGCCGCCGGTGGTGAAAACGCGATAGGCAAAACATTTCAGCAATATCCGTCAATTTCATCCGAAGAAATTATTTCTTGCGGCGCCGAAGTAATAATTCAATCCGCGATGAGTAAAGATAATCTTGAATCTCAGCAGAATAACGCTGAGCTTTTCTGGAATAAATATCCCAATGTTCCCGCAGTTAAAACCGGCAGAATCTACGTATTATATTCTGATACACTTTTAAGACTCGGCCCGAGATTGCCCGAAGGTATCGAGATTATCGCGGATTGTTTATATAAAAATGACTCGAAATAACTCAAAAATTAAAACTGGGTGGCAGCCTCAATCGCAGCTTGGGGATGGTTTTCTCTATATAATATTAACATCCCCATCCTGATAAAACAATCAGGATGAGGCTGCCACCCATTTATAAAAATTAATATGCAACAGACTCTTACAAAACAACGATTAATAACAAATATATTTATCAGTCTTTTAGTTTTACTGATTGTATCGAGTCTTTGCGCAACAACAGGAACACAAAATATTTCCCTAAGAAAAGTTTTAAACGGCCCAGGTATCGAACCGGGTGATAATATCGATTACGACATATTTATAGTCAGGCTCACAAGAGTATTTCTGGCCGTCATCGTAGGAGCGGCTCTCGCATGTTCCGGAGCGGTCTTGCAGGCTATCTTGAAAAATCCATTAGCCGATCCCTATATACTCGGTATATCGAGCGGTGCAGGTCTCGGCGCTGTAATAGCAATGTTACTTCCGGGAATCAGCCTGGGTTTTCTCGGGGGACTTCCTATAGCCGCTTTTGCGTTTACAGGCGCAATTGTCACTGTCAGCATGGTATGGCTTATCGGTTATTTTTCCGGCAGGTCACAGGTCACGTCACTGCTTCTTGCCGGCGTCGTAATAAACGCTTTTTTCTCTGCGGTGATTATGTTACTTACGCTTATCGTAAAAACCGAACTTCTCCGTTCGACATTGTATTGGCTTATGGGTAACATACCGGAAAAACAACAAACGCTTCTGCTCTTACCTTGCGGCAGTTTTATTCTGGTTGGTATTATCATACTTTGGCGAATTTCAAATAGCCTGAATATTATCACTCTCGGCGAATACGAATCGAAGGGACTCGGAATCGACACGGAAAATACAAAACTCATCGCGTTTACATTCGCAGCGTTTATAACCGCTATTGCGGTAAGTATCAGCGGCCTTATCGGTTTTGTCGGATTGATAATTCCTCACGCAATAAGACTTGTATTCGGTCCCGACCACAGGCAGTTAATACCTCTCAGCGCAATATACGGCGGGATATTTTTGGCAATAGCTGATACTATCGCAAGAACCGCTTTCGGGCAGGAACAATTACCGGTAGGTGTAATAACAGCAATTACCGGCGGGCCGTTCTTCTTAATACTTCTCGCAAGATATACTCGGAAAGTAAGCTGGATGAAATGAACATTATCGAAGTTGAAAATCTCGGTTTTGATTTCGCGCAAAAGACAATTTTGCAAAATCTGTCTTTCAATATTAAACAGGGAACTTTCCTTGGTATCATAGGACCGAACGGCGCAGGAAAAACTACTCTTCTCAATTTGCT
>CAZMPL010000028.1:5665-18691 GCA_964567805.1 uncultured Pirellulales bacterium
GCTTTGCGGCTTACTTCAACCAAAAACCGGCTCGATAAAAATTGACTCGAAATCAGTCAACTCATATCACACGAAAGAACTTGCGAGAAAAATCGCTGTCGTCAGGCAGGAATTTGTCCCGGTATTCGATTTTTCTGTAACTGAAATTGTCACAATGTCAAGAACGCCCTACCTGGGCTCATTTACTTTCCCATCCGAAAGTGACAACAAAATAATTGCCAACGCTCTCGAACTTACCGATACAGCACAATTCGCAGACAGGTTGCTCGGAAGCCTGAGCGGCGGCGAACGCCAGCGTGTATTTATCGCACGAGCGTTTGCGCAAGATACACCTATCCTGCTGCTTGATGAACCAACCAGCTTTCTGGATATGAAACACCAGGTCGGAATATACGACCTGCTTAAAGATGCACAAACCAGGCAAAATAAAACAATCGCGGCTGTCACACACGATATAAACCTCGCCGTGCAGTATTGTGACGAACTGCTTATTCTTTCATCCGATAATAATTATATTTTCGGTACTCCAAGTGAGGTTTTGAACTCGGAACAAATCTCAAAAATATTTGGAATTCAGGTAATGACAGGCAAAATTTTGGATAAAGATTTTTTTATCCCACTTGGAAAATACTCAAAAAAAGAAAAAAAAACCTGAACATAAAAAAAGATATAATCTCGCAACTTTTTGTAATATAAGAACTTACGAGTAATTCCATCCAAACTTGCATATTTTATCTATTTTAAATTCTCCGAACTTGTGTTTTTAATCCGTTAAAACTGTACAAAACGGTGAAAATATGCTACAATATCCTTTCTATATTAAAAGTATAGTTTATGCAAAAGAAAGGTTTAGAATAAATTGGTACAGAAACGCCAAAAACCTACTCGAGAAAAAACAAGTTCGATAAGAACTAAAGCAAAACGTCTTTCCACATCCGACTTAAAGTACTTTCGACAAATGTTGTTGAAAAAAAGAGCTGAATTACTCAAAAACGTATTTCAAATCGAAGATGAAGCATTAAAAAAATCTCACCCTACCGGAGATTTATCCATTATGCCTATTCATATGGCAGACCTTGGAAGCGATAATTATGAACAGGATTTTGCCTTGGGGCTGATGGATAGCGAAAGAAAACTCTTACATGAAATAGACGAAGCACTTGTGCGTATCGAGAATAAAACGTACGGTATTTGCCTTGGCACAGGACAACCTATTTTGAGAGCTCGCCTCGAAGCACAGCCATGGGCCAAATACTCTATTGAATTTGCACAGAAACTGGAAAAAGGACTCGTTTTAGAGCCTGATGAATCGTAAGTTTATGGCACATACCTGCCCTATTTGTCATAAGATTATTAATACCTCCGGTCAGGAAAAAAAAGTGGAACAGAAGTTCTACCCTTTCTGTTCCGAAAGATGCAAACTTGTTGATTTAGGTTCCTGGCTCGATGCGGATTACAAAATTATCTCCCCTAAAAAATCCCAGGAAAACGACCAGGATTTTGACGTACCAGAATAAAACCGCCTCAATCCACAATTATATCCCAAAAAAATCAAAAAAGTTGTTGAAATCTTCTGATAATTCATTATACCTATTAAATAATAATTATAGCTGAAAAGAAGAGTTTGTAACCTTTTGAAAGGATGCAATATGGCCGGAGGTAACCAGGTAACTTTTACATTTGAAGAGTTTCTTTTTCCGAAAATATTTCGGGCTTTCAGAATGGCAATCCAGCCAACCAAGCTCATCATTACTTCAACTGCGCTGGCAATGATTTGTCTTACCGGATGGATTATGGACTTCAGCCAATCGGTAGCAGTAATTCGTGATAATAATAAAATTATCACATCCGAGCTTCAAATTTACTTAGCAAGTCCGACACACAAAGACGCACGCGAAGGAATAGAACTGCTGCGTGAAAACAACGAACGAAGCGGCGTATTCAAAATCCTATGGAGATCGTCGGCTACTTGTTTTAAAAACGCGGTTGACTCCGTGTACCAGCACAGTATTTTGGGAATTGTTAATAGTATAAAAAACTTTTACTTATCACTGGAATGGGCAATTAAATACCATTACATATATTGCGCCATATTTTTTATAATAGTTCTCGGTGTGCTTTCCGCGGCGGGAGGCGCTATTTGCCGAATATCCGCGCTGCAAAATGCCCGTGGTGAAAAACCCGGCATCAGCGAGGCCGTGCGTTTCAGCACAAAAAGATTCTGGAGTTTATTCAAAGCACCCCTTGTGCCTGTCTTTATCATTCTTGCTGTTGGTGTACTTATTTTTATCGCAGGACTTTTAGGAAATATTCCGAAAGTCGGAGAAATATTAATCGGACTAAGCATACCTATGGCACTTTTCGCGGGGACACTCATCGCGGCGGTTTTGATTGGAGCTATCATAGGTTTCAACCTTATGTACCCTTCTGTTGCTTATGACGGCTCAGACTGTTTTGATTCTATCAGCAGGTCCTTCAGCTATGTATATGCTAAACCATGGAGCATGCTTTTCTATACGTGCATAGCAGCAATCTATGGTTCCATCTGCTACACTTTTGTTCGCATCATTGCGTTTCTGGCATTAATTGTAACTCGCACATTTATGCGGGTCGTAATATGGACAACGAACAGCGATGGAAATATTAATAAACTCGACTCAATCTGGCCCAAGCCGACTTTTATAAGTTTCTACGATCCGACAACAATTTCTACTGAAACGTTACCGGAAAAAATCGGGGCGGCTCTTATCTACTTCTTCGTTTTGATTGTTATCGGAATGGTCGTTTCTTTTATTATCAGCTTTTATTTTTCCGCAAACACGATTATCTATTCGCTCCTTCGCAAAAAAGTTGATAATACTCCAATCGATAATGTGTATTCATATCACAACGAAAAAGACAACGACTCGTTTTTCCAGGAATCAGCCGAAGAAAATAAATAGATAATTCCGCAAAATTCTTCCATCACAATAAATCTAACCTGTTGATGTAATTACGGTTGTGGTTAATCGCGGGCATTATTATGACGATAACTCCCCTATGGTTGAAATACAGGCACAAAGTGCGCCGAAAGGCGGGCATCACAGAGCGGCAATGTTCCATGCGTTGCCTCCCGCGATACTGGTACGTTTTCGCAAGCCGCTGATAATTTTGGCGCATGCGATTGTGTTTGCGGCCGCGCTGATGTTCTCGTTTCTGCTCATTCATAATATGCAGTTCAAAAAAGCATGGATGATTGACCTGTATCCCACGTTAATATTCTTTTTCCTTGTTATTAAGCTCCCTGTTTTCGGACTTTTCAAGCAATACCAGGGCTGGTGGCGATACGTCGGTATTGCAGACCTTGTCGGAATTGTACAAGCGTCATTTATAAGCACCCTTCTCATCGTAAGTGTATGGTATGCTCTCGGTTATACGAACTTCGCGCGAACTTATTTGCCTATCGGCATGGAAGAGCCCGCCGAAGGTGTTTGCATGGCGGATTTGTTCGCGACTATTATGCTTCTGGGAAGTATGCGAATGATTCTCAGGCTTTATTTCGAAGCGTCCCAGACTATTGATAGAAGCAGCAGGTTGAAAAGATTTCTCATAGTCGGAGCAGGTAACGCAGGCGAAGCACTCATTCGCGAAATACATCGCATGCCGGTATTACAATACGAAGTTATCGGTCTTATCGACGACGACCCGGCAAAACAGAAAACACATATTCACGGCATTCCTGTAATTGGTACGGTTGCGCAATTGCCGGAGATTTGCGCCGAGCAGAATATCGAAGAAATCGCAATAGCAATGCCATCGGCTGCACGCAAACAACTCAGAAGAGTTATACAGGTTTGCGAAGGTACGAAAATCAGGTTCCGTACAGTCCCTTCGATAACAGACATTGTTTCAGGAAAGCTGCGCATTTCGCAAATTCGTGACGTAGATATCAGCGACCTTTTAGGAAGAGAGGAAATTCAGCTCGAACTGGATTCCATCGAAACATTTGTCAAAGATAAAGTGATTCTTGTCACTGGCGCGGGTGGCTCTATCGGCTCGGAAATGTGCAGGCAGTTATGTCACTTCAATCCGAAACTTCTACTCCTTGTCGAGCAGGCGGAAAATCCCCTTTTCTATATCGAGCGAGAGTTACGGAAAGATTTCACGACGGTTTGTATTGAGCCGCTCATTTGCAACATTACAGACAAGATACACGTCGAACAGATTTTCGCGAAGTATAAACCCGAAGTTGTAATTCACGCGGCCGCTCATAAGCATGTGCCTCTGATGGAACTCAACCCTTCTCAGGCGATTAAAAATAATGTCATGGGAACAAAGATTGTCGCGGACACGGCGGAAAAATTCGGCACTCTCAACTTCGTTATGATTAGCACAGACAAAGCCGTCAATCCGACCAGCATTATGGGCTCGTCAAAACGTATCGCGGAAATGTACATACAGGATTTGAGCAGGACGAGTAAAACTCTTTTCGTTACAGTGCGATTCGGAAACGTGCTCGGCTCGGAAGGCTCGGTAATTCCGATTTTCAAAAAACAGATTGCGGAAGGCGGCCCGGTCACTGTCACTCACCCGGAAATGAAACGTTACTTCATGACAATACCCGAAGCAAGCAAGCTTGTTTTGCAGGCGGCGACGATGGGAAAAGGCGGCGAGATATTCGTACTCGAAATGGGCGAGCCGGTAAAAATCGTTGACCTTGCGAGAGAACTCATCACTCTTAGCGGATTCAGTCCCGAAGAGGATATAGAAATTAAATTCACAAATCCACGACCCGGGGAAAAACTGTTCGAAGAACTATCAATCGAAGGCGAAGACATGCAAAGAACAAGACATTCGAAAATCAGTATCTGGAAAAATATCCCGATGGACAGAGACAAATTGCGAGAAGGAATTAACGAACTAATCGAAATCGCGTCAAAACAGGAAAACAATGAAATTTTCAAAAAGATAAAATCCCTCGTCCCTGAATATTCCAACAATTTAAATTAACAACAAAAAAGCACTACGAATAAACACGAATGAACACAGACTATCCATATTTTTCTCTTGCTCGTTTATCTAAGCAGCATTATATTTTATAGTAAAGCTTATGCTATAATAACATTTTTGATATATCAGGAGACATAGGATTAATTAAAAATTCTGATTAAGTCATGAAAAGCTCATATAATGACATACTTCCTATCATATATCATCCCAAATACAATATTTCATTTTTAGGAATTGAAAATCTACATCCTTTCGACACAAAAAAATATAAAAAGGTTTATAATTATCTTCGTCGTAATTTGAATATCAATAAAAATCAATTCATTAAACCATCGGAAATACCACCTGATACATTATTAACCGTTCATACTCAAGATTATTTGCATTCTCTTGAAAGTTCTTTTACTATCGCTAATATTTTAGAAATACCACAACTCAAAAAAGTACCAAATTTTATCCTTAAGAATCGGATCATAAAACCTATGCTCCTCGCTGCCAGCGGCACAGTCTTAGGCGTCAAAACAGCATTAGAATACGGATGGTCAATAAATCTTTCCGGCGGATACCATCACGCAAAAAGTAATAGCGGAGAAGGATTTTGTATTTTTGCAGATATTCCTATTGCATTGAATATACTGTGGCAGGAAAAGCCTGATATAAAAGTTTTAATAGTTGACCTCGATGCACACCAGGGAAATGGAATATCAACTTTATTAGGTCATGATAAAAGAGTTGCAATACTGGACATGTATAATTCAAAAATTTATCCTAATGATTTTGAAGCGAAAAGCAATGTATCTTATAACATCTCCTTACCTCCGTTTACCGATGATGAAGACTACTTATATTTATTAAAAAAATGGCTCCCAATAGCAATTAAAGACCATGAACCAAATTTATTAATTTATAACGCCGGAACAGATATATATGAACATGACCCACTTGGTGGACTTTCAATAACTGAATCAGGAATTATTCAAAGAGATGAGATTGTTTTCAGGACTTCTTACGAAAACAACATTCCGATACTAATGTTACTATCTGGTGGATATCATAAAGAATCTGGAAAAATTATCGGTAAATCAATTGAGAATATCTTAAAAACAGTATTGAAATACAATACTTCCCACCCTTCCCAACAAACATATTAAATGTTTGGCATTATGAATAGACTCTTTTCTCCTGAATTTTGTTGATAAAAGGATTATTCCTGTATATATTCAAAGGAGATTCCTTAAGTACCTGGTACTGGAACACAGCCACTTAAATGAAAGGAATAAAACTATGTATAATCATTACAGTACATCAACTCTCAGGATATCATCTATTGTATATTTAATTATGTTTACCGCGTCATGCGCATCGCTTACAGATGAAACACCCGAAGGAGTCATACCTAAGAATATTGTTGTACTCGATGACATCGCCTATCGTTCAGGTGACAGTCAGGCTTGGAAACTTGACCTTGCTATGCTTGAGCCTTCAGGAGATGAATTGCGGCCCGCACTTGTGATAATTCACGGCGGCGGCTGGAACGCTGGTGATAAGCGTGACAGGCCGTATCGCTCGATGCTGCTCGATTACGCTCTAAAAGGCTATGTCACTATCTCTGTAAACTACAGGCTCACTCGCGAAGCTCCATTACCGGCTTGTATCGAAGACTGTAAATGCGCAGTGCGATGGCTCAAGGCACACGCAAAGGAATACAAAATTGATACAAACCGTATTGCAGCTTACGGCCATTCAGCCGGAGCGCATCTTGCGTTAATGCTTGGCTTGTGTGGTCCTGAAGCAGGTCTCGAAGGCGATGGAAGCTGGAATGAATATTCAAGCAGTATTACCGCGGTTGCGGGCGGTTCTCCGCCGACTGAAATGTCAGCCCGATACGGAGATGCAGAAAAATACTCGCCAATAACTTATGTTACCGCTAATGCTCTTCCAATTCTTCTTATTCAGGGTACTGCTGATCCTATTGTCCGCAAAGAAGTCACTGACAGGTTTGTAGAGAAGATGAAAAATGTTGGCGCAAAAGACATTCGCTATAAAGTAGTCGAAGGTGCGGTGCATGACGTGGCATACAATAATTATCTCGATATAACTTCAAAAGCGATAGATGATTTCTTCACAAATGTGCTTGCAAAAAAATAAAGTAAGCATAAAGCGGCTTATTTTATTCTTTCCCGGCGAAGCCGAGTTGTTCGTCGAGCCAGTGGTCGGTTCGCAAAACTGTTTTGCGTCTGCTCAGGGCCATTTTTTCTGCGCGGGATTGTGCAAGTTTAAAAATACGCCGCACAAATCCTGAAGAAATATCACCTTTAGAAAGAACATATCTTTTCTTCAGAAATGAGGTTGTAGTTTTTGCGTAACGAAGAACAATTTCATCTTCAAGACTGAATATTCTTCGCACAGAACCCGGGTCACCCTGCCGGGCACATCTGCCGAATAACTGCCTGTCGATTCTCGCGGACTCGTTTGGTTCGGCGGCGATAACATAAAGACCTCCCAAATCCACTACGCCCCTGCCAAGTTTTATATCTGTGCCGCGGCCGGCCATATTCGTAGCTACTGTAATTCTGCCCGGCTGGCCTGCTTCGGCGACAATCTGTGCTTCCTTACTATGATAAATCGCATTCAAAACCTGGTGCTCAAGTTTTTCCTCAGTCAACAACTTGCTTATATATTCACTTGCGAAAACGCTTCGTGTTCCAACAAGGACCGGCCTGCCCTGCTCGTGGATATATTTTATTTCCTGTACGATTCTTTTCCATTTCGCTTCTTTAGTTGTTACAACTACATCAGGAAGAGTCTCTCTTAGACAAGGACGATTTGTCGGGATTTTAACTACAGGTAAATGATAAATCTGCCAGAACTCAGATGCTGCCTCAGAGGCGGTTCCGGTCATTCCGGATAATTTGCGATACATCCTGAAAAATCGCTGAAAACTTATACGAGCATACGTGTCTTTCGGGGGATTTACTTTCATTGCTTCCTTCGCTTCGACAGCCTGGTGCATTCCGTCACGCCATGTCCTGTCCGGCATAAGCCTGCCTGTGAATTCATCGACTATCACGACCTTATCTTCATAAATAACGTAATGCTGGTCACGCTGATATAACTCTTTTGCGATTAGAGCCTGATTTATGAGTTCGAGACTGCGACGCGCACCTTTCCAGAAGCCACCTAAATTTTCCGTTAACTCATCGATATGCTCTTTGCCTTTGTCGGTTAATTCGACATCTCTATAGCGATGATCAATTTTGTAATCTTTGTCACAGATAAGTTGAGACGCGATTTCAGCAGCCTGCTGAAACGAATCCACCTGCTGCGGATTTGGGGCGTTTCCTGAAATAATAAGCGGCGTGACAGATTCGTCAATAAGTACGGAATCTGCTTCGTCAACTACGGCACAATTCAATCTTCGCTGGATTAACCTGTCGGTTATCCTCGAATCCTGGCCTGAGATTCTTTCAAGAAGAGCGGAACTTAATCCCGTTATTTTTCCCAACACAAGCCTGTCGCGCAGAAAATCGGCTGTTACTTCCTTATTCGTGCAATATGTAATGTCCGCCATATAAGCGGCTTTTCTTTGTGCAGGTTCCGTCTGCTGCTCGATATACGCGACACTCAGGCCGCAGAATCTATAAATCTGCCCCATCCACTCGGCGTCACGTTTGGCGAGATAATCGTTTACTGTAATTACGTGACAACCCTGACCGCGCCAGCCTGCCACAGTGACATACATTGTCGAAGTTAGAGTTTTTCCCTCACCGGTTGCCATCTCGGCTATGCAGCCGTGTTCGAGTGCCAAAGCGCCTGCAACCTGAACTGGAAAAGGTTTTTCGCCCAGTTTGCGAAACGCGACTTCACGAACCAATGCAAACGCATGTTCGATATCCGAAGGAGTTTCACGATTGCATCTGAAAATCTCTCGAAGTCTTTCCGCTGATTCACGAAGTCTTAAATCGGTCTGTTGCGAATAATGTTTTTCAAGTGACAGAACTTTTTCGGTCTGCTGATAAAGTTTTTTATATCGCGGCGAGAGCTTGCTTATAATACCTGCACCAGCATCCCAGGCAGCATCGAGCCCTCTTGGCAGAGGCTCTCCTGAACTGCGATTATCAAGCATTTGCCATGTTGCACTCGGCATTGCGGGCATAATTAAATATAAAACCTCCTCTGGAATAATTGCCTTAGCAAACGATACCATTGCATAATAAGCGGCTTCGGAGACATTTCGATTCTTACGATTACACGCTGGCCGGAAAATAGTCGTACTGAATCATCGTCCGGCTCGATACGAACTTCGAAGAAATTCTCGGCGGCTGTGATTCCTTCCGGATCATCGATTTCTGTTGGCATCGAGCCGCCAACCGTATAACCAAGAGCCTGCGAAGGTAAAACTTTCTTACCTGCGGGGAAAACTTCCTGGATGTGCCCGGCTAACTCTGCATCGGGACGTCCCTTGACTCTCATCTCGACTTCTTTACCAACCTGGTTTATAAGAATAACATTGAGCGATTGTCCTGCTACAGCACGAATACGCAAATCATTCATATCCGCAACAATTCCAATTTGCTGGCCTCTGCGAAGATACATTCCTTTTGTATTTTCGATATCTGGTGCAATCCATGTGCCGGACAGTGACGCTTTAATATTCAAAGAAGCAAGGTCGGAATCGATTTTCGTTATCTTTTCGTTCATAACAGAGATTTGTTTTTCAATCATTTGTGCGGTCGCTATGTCACGAGTTTCTTCGAGACGTTTTTTTGCTTTCAAACTTCCCAACTCAGCTAAAAGGCGTTCCTTTTCGGCTTCAAGTTTATGATTCTCTGCTTTGATAAGTTCATCTTTATCAGTGGAAACTTTTTGTCCAGAAGAAAGAAAATCGGTAATAAATCCATCATTTTCAGCATAGACAACCGCAAGGTTTACCGGCTCGACAATTCCCTCAATTCTGAAATATTCCGGCAATCGAATAATACCTACAGCAACCACTATCACTGCTATGCCAAACAATGTTGCGCTAACCGCTCTAAAGCGATTTCTCGCCAGCTCGCCGCTCGTTGCCAAATATTTAACGAATTGAAGAACAGGAACGATAATCCACGCTATACCAGCCGAGGCGGCGAAGAACGGGACAAGGATAGATAATTGTTCGGGTAGTCTGCTATTAAGAAATAGCAGTATTCTAACACAAATAAAAATTCTATACGCGGTCGAAGCAATTCCATAAAAGAAAAACCAAATCACTTCGCCGAAACTCTGAGCGGGACTTATCGCCGCTTTCAGTCCCCATGTGTATCTTTTAACGAGATAATAAAGATAATTTTTCGCCCGCTGGCTGAGATTTGGAATTTCGATAAGGTCGGATAAAACATAGTACGCATCGAATCTCAAAAGCGGGTTAGCGTTAAAGAGTAACGTCGAGACACTTGCGATAAATATAATATTATACGCAATGATATGTAACGTTCCGGTGGAAGTATGAAGCCAGACGAAAACCGCAATCGCGGCTAAAAACAGTTCGACCATCACGCCGGACATTCCTACTACCGCTCTGTGCCATTTACTGCGAAATGCCCATGCGCTCGAGGCGTCAACGAAAGGAAGAGGTACGAAAATCAAAAACATTATGCCCATGATATGGACTTCGCCGCCGCTGCCGTTGAGCCTGCCGAATCTCTTGCATGAAAAAGCATGGCCGAATTCGTGACATATCTTGATTATAATTACGCTGATATACAGAAAAATTAAATTCTGCGGATTCAATATGTCCCTGCTCTGGTGCAATAATTCCGAGATGTTGCCAATAACAAAATACATCGCGGCGGATATGACACCAAGCCATATCAGAAAACCAAACCATGTAAAAAACAAGCCGAATACATTCACCCATGTGTTTAGAATATGGTCAGGGTCAAATACAGGAACTTTTAAGAAAAGCAGATTCGATAATACTCCCTGAATCTGGCGTTTTATTCGAGTATGATAACGATTAAAAAGACTTTCGCTGTCCGGCGCAAGTTCCGCGTATAAAAGATTCGAGCAGTACAAGTGACCAAGAAGCTGAATTATCTCCGGCTGCGTAGGTGACCTGTCACCGAATTTGTCGTTACAAATTTGCCAAACTTCTGCGACGGTTCTTTTACCATCGAGCAGGCCAATAAAATTATACGCGTCAGAGCTTATACGAGAGAAAGAATTATTCGAGGAATTTTCGAGAACATACCACATCCTGCCGCGAAAGTGCTGCCGATAGACTTTGACGCTTGCCAGAAGTCTCGGCCGCAATTCAGCGACTCTGTACCATGATTCATGAAATGTCGGACGTTCAACTGCCATAATTCGTCACGATTCTCAAATCCACAATTTCATTCTAACCCAGTTTACTATCTTGCGTGACCAAATCCACGCGTACCGTCGTTCACCAATTGTCACTTTGGCGACACCTTCCATACCGGGACGCAGACCTTCTGTTTCACTAAGCTGGACACGCACTTTGAAAATATTCTGCTGGTTTTCAACTTCAGCTATTGGGTTGATTTTTTCGACAACAAACTTAATTTTCCTTCCCGGGTCAGAAGCCAAAGCAAGCTCACCCTGCTGCCCTTCTTTTATATCGAAAATCTGGTCTTCCGGGATATGAAGTTGCGCACGCAAAGCCTCAAGCGGGCACACCTCGAACATTACATCACCAGTTTTTACAGGTGCGCCGATTTGTCGCTTCAAGTCACCTTTGACCACCACGCCGCTCATAGGCGAGAATAAATCAGCCTGGTCAATCTGATATTCGAGATAGGCTATTTCTGCATCAGCTTCTTTTTCCATCTCTTCGGAAATTACAGCTTCTGCAAGTTCATTTTTATCCCTCGAAGCAATAGCCTGCTTTTTGTATTTGCTTTTATTCGCTTCCGCCTGTGCGAGCTTGAGTCGGAGGTCTGTAGTTTCGAGGCTCGCGAGAATTGTTTTTTCGGCTACGACGGAATCACCTATTTCGACATTTACTTTTTCGAGATATCCATCGAATGGAGCCGGTATTACCTGCTGATATGTCGCCTCAAGCACAAAGGATGCTTTAACACGAAACTGTCCCCTGGCATAAATTAAAAATACAATAGCGGCACAAACAAGAAGTATTATCAATTTTGTCCATGTATATTTTGCCCCCAAGAGGACAGAGAATAATTTGCGAGAACCGGAAGCGACTTTTGCGCCAATCCATCTGCTATGGGTATAAAGATTAACAAGCCGCGGCGTACATAATTCGCATGCAAGACGAATTGTTTCAACTTCACTGACAGAGAATATCCTATCGAGCGGTCTCTCAAGTGTCAGTATCGCAACTACTTTGCCTTCGTGACGCAATGGCAAACTTAATACAGCCTGAGTCCCATAAAATTTCGATAAGGCATTGGCAGCTCTATTGATGTAAGCGGAGTCCTTCGGTGCCGGTACCAGAATTTCAGTGTCCTGATCGAGACATTCCTCCATAGTCGATTCTATATCCTGAACAACTTTCATCTTCCTGCTGAAATCTTCAGTGCGGCTCATCGCTTTTAATTGTACATATCTTCCTTTGAGAAAACCGATACTGACTCGCTCGCATTGCCATTGCGCCGCTGATTCGTTACAGAAAGCCATCGCGGCCGCAGTGAATTTTTTCTCCCGATTAACAGCAGATAATGTTTCCATTGACTCACGAAGCCGGACACAATTCTGCTGCCAGTTCTGCTGAACCGTACTGCTTTGTGAATAATTTATAATCCCTGAAGCAAGCTGAAGTTTTTGAACGTTTTCCTCAAGAGCCTGCTCGTTATTTTCAGCAAGTAAAAACGCGGCGATTGTCTTATCGATGTTTGGAACCATAATCGGAACCAGAACTACATGCGATTTTTCAGACTCACTTCCCGGCAAATCAGTATTACTGAAAGGCTTTACAAAAACCGAATCTGATGATTGAGCTGACTCATGTGCGTATTTCATAGCCAAAGTGAGCCATCGAGGAACTGGTGTATCACTTTTAAACTGAGGATAAAG
>CAZMPL010000029.1:0-12897 GCA_964567805.1 uncultured Pirellulales bacterium
GGAGCTGAAGCAAAAGTAAATCCGATTGTCATAATTCGCCAATGCCTTATGAAAAGAACCACAACAGAAAATAATGACAATCCTTCTACTGCGTGCAGACCTTTCGATGCAAACGCAAAAGGCTCGGTTTTCGGCGAAGCGGCGGGTATTATCCTGCTGGAGAGCTTTGATAACGCAAAACAACGAAACGCGAAAATATTTGCTGAAATTGCAGGTACAGGCCAGAGTGCTAGTATTAACAACGCATATAAGCATCTTGAACCGGATGGTTATGGCCTGCAAATAGCAATAGAAAAGGCAATGGCAGAAGCACAAATTAAACCTGAACAAATCGATTTAATTATACCGCACGGAACAGGAATACCATGCGATGATATGGCCGAATCAAAAGCCATTCATTCTGCTCTTGGTGAGAGTGCCTCGGAAATTCCAGTCTGGCCCATCAAAAGCATGGTAAGCAATACAGGTGCGGCGGCGGGTGCATTGGATATTATCGCGGCGACTTGTGCTATGAATGAACAAAAAATTCCATCTTCAAAAAATTGTGATAATATCGCGCACGGATGCAATTTAAATATCGTAAAAAAACAAATTGAAAAAGAAATTAATTATGTACTTTGCTGCAGTTACACCTATGGAGGTCAAACCGCCGCGATAGTATTAAAAAGAATTTCGTAATAATAAATTGTAGAGGAACATCGAGTGACATGTCTGAAAGAGTAGTAATAACCGGAATGGGAATTATTTGTCCCCTTGCTCATGATGTTGAAACACTTTGGCAGTCATTGCTTTCTGGAAAAAGCGGCGTAGCCAAAAATACACTTTTCGACGCTTCGACTTTTCCCACTACTTTCGACGCTGAAGTCAAAAACTACGACTTCTCGAAATATACAAAAAAAGCAGATTTGCATAAGCATTGTTCCAGGGGTTCAGGTTTTGCAATCGGAGCCGCTGTTCAGGCCTGCAAACAAGCGCAAATAGAAGTAGAAATCCCGGAACCTAAAGATGGTATTGACCGCACTAAAATGGGAATTTATCTTGGAGCAGGTGAAGGTTCTATTGATAATGACGCGTTCTTTGCCGCAATTATCCAGGGATGGAATAACGAAACAAACCAGATGGACTGGCTTAAGTGGGCCAACCAGTCTTTCGGTCAAATGGATCCTGTACGTGAGCTTGAGCAGGAACCGAACATGACAGTAGCACATATTGCAATGCTAACCGGCGCTCGAGGCCCGGTACGAAGTTGTCTTACAGCTTGTGCCGCAAGTACGCAGGCCATTGGCGAAGCAACTATGCTTATTCGCCATGGTGACGCGGATATTATTATCACCGGCGGAGCGCATTCGATGATACATCCGCTCGGTTTGACAGGATTTAATCGTCTTACCGCCCTTTCGACAAGAAATGACAGCCCGGAAACCGCGTCAAGACCATTTTCAGCAACAAGAGACGGATTCGTTCTTGGAGAAGGTTCCGCGATTTTGATTCTCGAATCTTTGAGTTCAGCTAAAAAAAGAGGAGTTGAAATTCTTGCTGAAGTTATCGGTTATGGAAGCAGTTCCGACGCATTTCGTGTTACCGATATGCATGAAGAAGGAAGAGGCGCTGTACAGGCAATGACCGCTGCGATAAAAGACGCGGGAATAACAACAGATGATATCGATTACATAAGCGCTCACGGTACAAGTACATCGGAAAATGATTCGATTGAAACTAAAGCAATCAAAACACTTTTCAAAGATAGAGCGAAAAATGTACCGGTCAGCAGTATTAAAAGCATGCTCGGACATTTAATCGGTGCCGCAGGCGCAGCCGAACTTATCACTTGCGTTTGTGCAATCAGGGAAAATATTTTACCTCCGACAATGAATCTGCACGATATTGACCCGGAACTCGATTTGGATTATGTCCCGAACAAACCGAGAAAAGTTCAAGTTAATACTATAATGAAAGAATCCTTTGGATTCGGCGGACAAAATAACGTCGTTATTATAAAAAGATATAGTGAATAAGTACTGAGTACTAAGTTCTGAGTACTGAGTAATGCAAAACACAGAACTCAGAACAAAGGGCGAGAAAAATATGATAGATATAAAAGAAATTCGCGAGAATCCGGAGAAGTTTAAAACAGCTTCTGCCGCTAAAAACTTCAACGTTGATTTCGATAAACTAATCCAGGTTGATTCTGACCTGAAAATAATTAAACAGAAACTCCAGGACCTTTCTACAGATAAGAACAGAATCGGTAAATCTATACCTAAATTACCGCCGGAAGAAAAACAAGCAGCGATGTCACAATTAGCTGAATTGAAAAAAAATGAATTAAAATATAATGACGAACTCAAAGAGCTTCAGCCTTTGTTCGATGAGCTTATGCAGCTGGTTCCTCAACCTGCCGATGATGATGTCCCGCTCGGCAAAGATGACACAGAAAATGTTGAAATAAGAAGAGAAGGCCAGGTTCGCCAGTTTGATTTCGAACCTAAGGACCATGTTCAACTCGGTATTGATTTGGGAATTATCGATATCGAAAGAGGAGTGAGACTTTCCGGTTCGAGAAATTATTTCCTTAAAGGCGATGGCGCCCTGCTTCACTGGGCAGTCCTGCGATTCGCAATTGATTTGATGGTAAGCAGAGGTTATATCCCTATGTCTGTGCCGCTTCTCATGAAAGACGAAGCAATGCGAGGAACAGGATATTATCCCGGCTCAGAAGAACAGACTTACCGAATGGAAAAGGACCAGTTGAATCTTGTCGGAACAGCGGAAGTTCCTTTAACCGCGTATCGCATGGGTGAAATTCTCGATAATGCCGAATTACCACTTAAATTTATTGGTCTTTCAAGTTGTTTCAGGCGTGAAGCTGGAGCGGCTGGCAAAGATACTTACGGCCTGTACAGAATTCATCAGTTCGACAAAGTCGAGCAGGTCGTCATATGCGAAAACAGCGCAGAAGAAAGCTTAAAATATCACAATGAAATTTTAGCTAACTCCGAAGCGGTTTTACAGGGACTCGGATTGCCGTATCGCATTGTAAATGTCTGTACAGGTGACCTTGGCAGAGGACAGGCAAAGAAATTCGATATCGAAACATGGATGCCATCGAGAAAAAATTATTGTGAAACACACAGCGCGAGTAAATTTTATGAGTTCCAGGCAAGAAGAATGAATCTTCGTTATAAAGATTCGAAAACCAAAAAGAATCTTTTCTGTCATACTCTGAATAACACTGTTATCGCGTCTCCAAGGGTTCTTATACCAATCATGGAGCTTTACCAGAATGCAGACGGCTCGATTACAATACCGAATGTTCTGCGTCCATACTTACACGGCAAAATAAGAATTACAAAACAATCTTAGTAAAGGAGTTCCTGATGACAAAAGAAGAAGTCCTCAAATTTATCAATAAAAATCGCGTATTCAGTCTTGCTACAGTTGATGGCAAACAGCCTCATGTTCGCGATATGATGCTCTTCAAAGCCGATGAAAAAGGTATATATTTTGTTACAGGAAAATATAAAGACTTATACAAACAACTCAAAGCAAATCCTGCAATGGAAATGTGTTTTTTCAGCCAAGAGAATGGAACTCAAATCCGAATCGAAGGTTCAGTCGAAATGCTCGATGATATTGATTTGAAAAAACAGGTTCTCGAAGTGTTTACTTTCCTGAAACCCATAGTTGAAAGCCAGGGATACGAAGTCCTGATATGCTACCGGGTCAAAAATGCCAAAGCAACCTGCTGGACTATGCAAACAAACTTTGCTCCAAAAGAATACATTGAGCTTTAGCCGGAATATTTTCTACAATCATTACAACTCAATATGATTTTAGAAAACATATCCTGATTGACAGTAATTTTGCATTTGAATTATTCATTTGTTATATTTTCTATATATGAAAGACAAATATAATAACAATATTAATCTTTCATATATGGTTTTTTATTGAATACAAATCTTTTGGGGGAGATTTATCAGACTTACATCTTAAGCAGATTCTAATAATGCCTTCAAAACGATAGCTTACCAATAGAAAACAAAAATAATAACTGCGCAAATAAAGGGGGTTCCCATTTCTCTTGTAGAAAACATGGGAACCCCAAATTTCTTCTTATTGAAATATATTATTTCTCAGGATATTTATAATTTGTTAAACAAGCCTGATATATTTTCTTAGTTAATTCTAAAGCGATCAATAACTATTTCTTTAGCATCAAGATGACCTACACTCCAGTCAAAATAAAGAATATTACCACCATTTGCATGACGATCAAGAGGTACACGCCTTTCTGGATTTATTTCTCCTTTAAGATTATATGCTAAATCGTCAACTTTACGAATATCACAGTTTTCAATACCCACTTGTCCCGCCTGTTTAATAATAATCGTTTTGCCTGGGATATATTCATAGTCACTCAAGTATATTACTTTTGATGGATGCTTTACATCGTCTATCTTAGTAGCATCACCTTCCTGGTCTCCCACCATATCAGTCGGACCCCTAAATTTCCAACCATTAATTATATAACAAACAGTCTGTGTCTTTTCAGGATATGCTTTACAACGATATATCTTAACGGTACGATAATCACTATTTGCAGTACCAGTACCTTTCTGAGCGAGATACGGCATGAAAAGTTCAAACCATGTAGCGGATGTATCATATACAAGACCGCGAGGAACCTTATTTTTGTAATCTTCAGCGTACATATTTGCAGCCAGACCAATCTGTTTCATATTACTTCTGCAAACTACCGCATAGCCTTGCCTTTTTACAGTTTGTAAAGCAGGCATTAAAACGCCCATTAAAACTGCGATAATCGCAATAACGACCAATAATTCTATTAATGTAAAACCTTTTTTCTTAAGCATGGTTACCACCTTTCCTTCAAATGTCAATACACAGCAGCCCCAGACAGTAGATAGACAGCTAATAATACTATTGTATTTATTTTTTTATATTCAGTCAAGAATATTTATTCAATTTAGAATTTTTTATATGGCAACACATCTTTTTTTCTTCTAAGGCATATCTTCCTGCTGAATCGCATTCAAGATCGCATTAGGATCAGATGTTGGAATTATATCGGTTTCTTTGCTATCTTCCAAAATATCCGATAAAGGCATGGTCATATATTTTGCACTAAAAGCGGGAATTTCATAAACCCAACCTATATGTCTTGCGGTAAAATCTTTTGCTTTTTCGTCAAGAAGGAACTTTTCTTCTTTTTGCTTCAATTGTTCTTCATTTTCATCCTTCCTGACTGTTTCTGGTACACCTTCAGTATATACCGCTCGGCAGGCAACATAAGTTAATCCATTTTTAGTTGCTATATCAAATGTAAACTCAGTTGAATTAAATAGTTTGCATTTATAATGCCTGTCAAAATTCAAATCCTTCGGTTTTAGCATTACATCAGTAAAGTTAAGATTCGACAAAGCATTAAATACACCTTTCGCCTCGTTTTGCTTCAACTTTTTACCGGCTGGAATATCAACAAGCTCCACATCCTGACTATCTGTTACAGGTTTAAGGATATATTCGCCTTCTGAAGAACTCACTGTTACCTGAGCAGTATCTGTTTTTGTTAATGCACAAAGCTGCTTCCTAACATAATTAATTGGATCAGCGTCAATCCATGGCGACTCAGCGGCTTCATACACATTTTTGTCGGACGTAAGTCTAATATAAGCACCGTTTCCATTTTCTTTTGTATTACCCACAATAAGACCAACAATTTCCTGTGAATCGGCTTTAAGAAATTTTACAATTAATTGCGCAGATTCTTCGGATACACCAAGATCCTTATAATTGGCTTGATTATTGGTAACAATTTGCGATGAGACTTCTAATTCCATACATTTTGAAATCAAATCATTTATCCTGCTCGTATCCGCGGGGTAATTATCTTTATTAACAACAACGAACTTACCTAACTGTCGTTTCAAAGTAAGTGTCTTATCGCCGGACTTAATAACAATGGAATCAATATCATCGGTATTCACGCCGCTGACAAGATACTTTGTTCCTGGTGTTATATTACTGGACACGTTAGAAATTTTTGACTGCATTAAAGCTAACGCCAGCATAACAGCGGCGACAATTCCTAATATCGCAAGTTTTTTATTACTCATTATAAAACCTCTCTATAAATCATGCATCACTGGTGTGACTGATATAATGTCTTTTTCTCAAACTGCGCCATAACCACAAAACAATTGCTGCGATAAGAATTACTATAGGGGCATAAATTGTATTTGCGCGTTGCAGTTTTGTGCCGAGCGATTCAATTTGCTCGTTCTTTACCTTATTAATGTTTCGTTTTTCTTTTTCTTTCTGATATATATCATCTTTTAGTTTGCGTATTTCCTGTGACAATTTAGAATCCATGATTGCCTGATCTTCACCATCTGAAGGCCTGAGGGATTGCAGCCTGGCATTAAAACCGGCAATAGTAGCGTCAATAAGTTGAAGCTTGGCAGACGTTTCTTCCTGGGCTTTCTTCTCAATTTCATCGACTACGATAAACGGGCGTTTTACACTACCTCTTGACCTTACAGAAATCAAATCGCTCGAGCCGCTCAAATCGTCAATCGTATTAAACAATAAGTTTGCATTGTCACCAACCGGTGCTTTGCCAAAACCGAGAAAATCACGATAAGCCATGTTGTCACTTATGAAATCGACATCAGCAAAAACAGCTACTGCGCAATCCTGCTTAGCCTCAGTTATGCCGGTAATTTTCTTTGTTATCGCAGGGGCATTCGGATCATCTAACTGGGCAGAATCAACTTTAATTTCCAACCCATCCGGAAAACTGCTTTTGAATTTTCCGGTAACAAAATAACCCATTGTAACTGGTTTTGTTCCTGGTATAAAATTCTGCAAAAAACCTTTAAAGTCACGAATCATAAATTGATATGCATTTGAAACTTCAAAGCTGTTTCCTTTATCAGTTGTCATAAGCAGCGGCGTACGTTCAATCTTCGAATCTTCGGCTTTATTCGGATCAGCAACAATATTTAACACACCAGAAAATAAAATTCCTATATTGTTAAGTTGTGCAGTTATAACATTTTTGCGATTGAGGGCATCACCTGAAAGATTAAGCAATCCGATAATAGTCTGTGGAGATTCATTTGACCGTAAAGGTTGACTTTCCGCCAGTTTCAAATCACCGGCATACTGGTTTTTGGGCATTTCGATACCCCATGTCCTTAAGAGTATATTTAAATCAGAGCTTTGATTATCTTCCGATGCCACCATCATTCCGTTGTTCATTTGATTGGATTCGTCCAGGAAGCAATGAGGATCAACAAATATAATTGCTCTGCCGCCTTTAAGTATGTACTGGTCTATCGCAAACAATGTCTGCTGTGAGAATTTCTTCGGATGAACAACCATTAAAATATCGATATCATTAATATCGTTCACTTCCGTTGGAATTTCTACAACTTCGTATTTTTGGCGCAAGTGCTCTACGAATGTCCATGACGCTCTTACAGGCTGTCTCTGTGCCTGTAACATTCGTGCCATATACTCGCTGTCACCCATTACCGGCAGAGAACTCATAATTCCAATCTTGTTCTTCTGTCGTGTAATAGCGCTATCGATAAGATAACTTATATCATACTCGACAAAACTTTGCCTGTCTGGTGAAAAGAATGATATGGTCTTATCGACTCCGAATTGGGTTTGAATAATCAGGCCGAAGAAAAAGCTTTCATCTTCCGATACGCGAAATTGTTTCAAACCGAATCCTATTGCCTGCTCCTCTTCTTCTGAAAACGGTCTCGGATCAATTATCTCTAATTTAATCATGCCGTTGGAAACTGATGCATATTCTTCAAGAAGAGATTTAACGTATTCATAATAATTATTGTAATACTGTATCTGGTCAGGTCCCTTCATCGCCGCGGTTCTGGCATAAAAGAGCTTCGCGGTAATCGGCTGGTTTAATTTTGAGAGAATTGATTTTGTACCGTCCGACAATGTATAAAGTTTTTCATGGGTAACATCAATTTTCCATGAAGAGCCCAAATCCTGGCAAATACTTATTGCCGAAAAAACAATTATTAAAACAAGACAGGCTCCAATAATAGCTCGCAACATCCGGTTCATTATTTGGCCTTCCTTTCATCTAAAATAATACCACATGCATAAATCCATCCGGTGATAAGTAAAATAAAATAAGCAATATCCGAGAATTTTATCACACCTTTCTGCAGTGACTCGAAATGTGTCATCATACTGATATTTTCCATAACCGGGACCATTTTGGGCATGAAGCCCGCGAAGTAGTTTAATGTACTCGGCATACCCGCATATACGAAAACCGCACAGGCAACAACCGAAAGCACAAAGCTGATTACCTGGTTCTTACTTACGGCTGAAAAGAAACATCCTATCGCAAGAAATCCGCCGGCCATCAAAAAGGAACTGATGTAACCTACTACAATTAATCCGAAATCAGGATTACCCAGATATGAGACTGTTATTATCATCGGAAACGTAAGTGACAGCGCGATTCCTAAGAATAACCAGGCCGCAAAAAACTTACCAAGAACCGCTTGTGTTATAGTTATCGGTAACGTAAAAAGTAATTCAATTGTCCCGCCTTTGCGTTCCTCGGCCCACAAACGCATTGCGGTCGATGGTACCATGAAAACAAAAAGCAAAGGTAAATTTACAAAAAATGCGTTCATGTCAGCTTGTCGTATATCATAAAATCCACCTTTGAATGTGAGGTAGCCTGAGAAAAAAAGGAATATGACAAGGAACACATAAGCAAGAGGAGTAGAAAAATAACTTTTCAACTCTCTCTTAAAAACTGCACAAAAACTATTCATTTCTTAACTCCTATGTCCTCTATAAAAATTAGGCACTTTTGGTCTGTGTAATTTTACGAAATACAGCATCGAGACTGCACTTATGCTCTTCTTTCAATGCCGCAGGTGTGGAATCTGCTAATATCCGCCCTTTTGCAACGATTATAGTTCGCGAGCAGATAGCTTCAACTTCTTCAAGAATATGCGTAGAAATAATGATGCATTTTTCCTGTGACATATTATTGATGAGTTTTCTCACGCCATGTTTCTGGTTCGGATCAAGGCCGTCTGTAGGCTCATCGAGAATCAGCACATCCGGATCATGAACCAAAGTTGCTGCCAGTCCGACACGCCGCTTATAACCTTTCGACAAGGTTTCTATCGTTTGATGATAAACCGATTCGATTGAGCAAAGAGGAATAACTCTATCGAGTGTATCTTTGCGTTCTTTACCTTTAATTTCGCGAACGTCACAAATAAAATTCAGAAACGAGCCGACTGTCATTTCATTATAGAGCGGTACGTTCTCCGCGAGATACCCGATTGATTTTCTTACTTCAACCGGATTTTTCAAAATATCATGTCCGCAAACAGTCGCTGTGCCG
The DNA here is from genome assembly GCA_964567805.1 of uncultured Pirellulales bacterium. GTDB lineage: Bacteria > Planctomycetota > Phycisphaerae > Sedimentisphaerales > Anaerobacaceae > JAFGPS01. The sequence goes on from CAZMPL010000029.1 coordinate 9,440, forward strand.
CTATCGGGCTGAAGGAAACAGGCAAGAATTCTCATAGCGGTCGTTTTACCGGCTCCGTTTGGACCAAGCAGACCGAGAACCTCGCCCTTGGCGACTTTGAATGAAATTCCGTCAACTGCAGTTACCAGCCCGAAACTTCGCCGAAGCTCTTTGACTTCTATCATGTCAATCTCCATTAATTGGATAACATTATTTTTTAAATTACAAAAAATGGCAAATTTCTGTTTTTTAATTTCCGAAAATCGGAAACTTTAGAATTTTCACTTTTATTATCTTCTTACAGCTTATGATCTTATATATTTGAAATGTTAAATTTAACTAAAAATTAAATTTAGTCAATACCCCTTTTAAGATATTTTTGTTCACAAACTTTCAGAATAAATTTGTTCTTATTGAAAAAAACAAATCATTCCGTTATCATCGGTCATTATGAGTAAAGTCGCACAGGTAAAATTTGAGAATTATAAAAATAGTATAACTAAAGCACTGGACTTGATTGGGGCTGGAGAAAAGCTCCCGCATGATGGTTTGATTATTATCAAGCCGAATCTTACGCTTGCTTCGCCGCCTCCTGTCACTACGGACGTAAAAGCCGCGGAAGCCGTATATCAGTACTGTAAAGCCCATTCCAAAGCAAAAATTGCGATAGGCGAAGGCTGCGGCTCAGGAACAACCTCAAACGTATATGCAAAGCTTGGTTATACAAATCTCGCGAAAAAATATGATATAGAATTATTGGATTTCAATAACGCTGATTCTATCGTTCTCGAAAATAAAAACGCATTGCAATTAAAGCGTTTTCACATACCCATGATTGTACGGAACGCTTACATAATCTCATTGCCAGTACTGAAAGACCATAGTTTTACAGAGACAACTATCGCGATGAAGAACATGTTCGGAATCGCACCGGGAAAATTCTACTCCGGCGGATGGAACAAATCACAATTACATAGCCCTTCGACAGATAAATCTGTAGTCGATATTTGCACATACAAAAAACCTGACCTATCAGTAGTAGATGCCTCGATAGCTTTGACCGGAATGCACTTATCCGGCACGCCTGTAAATATAGGCCTTATCTTGGCCAGCTTCGACCCGGTCGCGGTAGATACAATAGGTAGTGAACTTTTAGGCCACGACCCAAATGAACTGCCCTACCTTACCCTCGCTCACAACAAACTCGGCTCAATGACAGATTACGAAATCATTGAAGGCTGAAAAAAAGCGTAACCACGAATTCAAAATAATAAACATAGAACAGTATATCCGCAAATAATAGACTTTGTCATTCCCGCGCAGACGGGAATCCATTCACACACCACGATAAATCTAACCACGAATTAACACGAATGAACACAAAAACATTAAGAAATTCTATTGTATTTATGATTACAATGTGTATAATATAATGTTTATTATAGTATATGGAAAATTGATATTTAACCTTTTTGGCAAATAATTTCAGAGGTTTTTATGTTTACCCTCTTCAATAAGAGGAGTAAAAATATCAATTTAAAATTACATTCAAATTTTGATATTACTCCGCACTTTACACAGAATCTATTACATATATCTTTTTGGCAAAAACTTAAATTATGGATATTCCCATATCTAAAAGAAAGCGAAAATCTGACAAGGCAATATTTTGAAGCAGAAATAAAACAAAAACAAAATAATGCCAATAAAACTGAGGCTGAAACAAATCTGCTTAAGATTAAGGGAATAAGAGAATATAATAGTATCATAAACGAAATATTCTCAGATGATGGCCTTCCAGAAGAAGCAAAAGCTTTGAAATTAACCAAATTACTTGAGAATAATAATGACTCGATTGCTATGCTTAAGTCTGCCATAGAAAACACAGTAAATCATCATTAAACAGCTTCCCATATACTTTTTTGTGTTAATTTGAGCCTGGCCATCCCAAGAGGACGTGTTCATTCGTGGTTGGAAATTTCTTAAAATAGAGCATTTTTGCACAATAAAGGCCTATATTATAGGAACAAGAAAAACAGTGGCATTTTTCAGGCAAGTCTGTTATAATTGAGCGACTAACGACAAATTAAAAATGCTGATTAGAAAGGGCAAACAATGACAGAAAATCAAAAAACTGCACATTCCCTCGAACAAAACGCATCCGATTGGATTGAAAAAATTCAAAAATGTAATCAAGTGGACCCGGAATTATACGTCAAATACGAAGTAAAAAGGGGTCTTCGTGATATCAGCGGTAAAGGCGTATTAGCAGGACTTACTCGAATTGGTGAAGTTCATTCCTACATTATAAATGAATACGAAATGATACCAGTGCCGGGCAAACTGATGTATCGCGGCATAGATGTAACAGATATAATCAACGGAATTCAAAATGATAAACGTTTCGGTTTCGAGGAAACCTGTTACCTGCTCCTGATGGGTGATTTACCAACAAAGCCCGAACTCCAGGCTTTTGAGTCCGTTCTGGTTGGATACCGCAAGCTGCCTGAGAATTTTATGCGGGATATGATTCTAAAGTCACCGAGCAAAGATATGATGAATGTTCTTGCCCGAACCGCCCTGGTACTATACAGCTATGACGAATCACCCGATGATATATCAATACCAAATGTATTGCGCCAGAGCCTTCAGCTTATCGCGCAGTTTCCGCTTTTAGCTATCTACGGTTACCAGGCATTTGCGCATTATCACGGAAACCAAAGCCTGATTATACATTCTCCGAACCCTGAGTTAAGCACAGCCGAGAATATTCTCCACATGCTTCGCCCTGATAATTCATATACTCGTCTCGAAGCGGAACTTCTCGATATGGCTCTGGTTCTTCATGCCGAACACGGCGGCGGAAATAATTCTTCTTTCACAACGCACGTAGTGACATCGACAGGTACTGATACTTATTCTGCAATAGCCGCGGCTCTCGCTTCACTGAAAGGACCTCGTCACGGCGGAGCAAATATTAAAGTAGCAAGAATGTTCGCTGATATAAAAGAGAATTTATCCGACTGGCAGGACGAGTCACAAATCTCAGATTATCTTTCTAAATTGCTGAACAAAAAAGCGTTCGACAAGTCCGGCCTGATTTATGGAATAGGTCACGCTGTGTATTCCATTTCCGATCCGAGAGCGGTTATATTTAAACAATATGTTGAAAAACTCGCGGAAGAAAAAGGAAGACAGAATGAATTCGATTTACTCGAACGTATTGAAAGGCTGGCTCCACAGGTAATAGCTAAGGAAAAGAAAATCTACAAAGGAGTAAGCGCTAATGTTGATTTCTATTCTGGTTTCGTATATCAGATGATTGGTATTCCCGAGGAACTATATACGCCGTTGTTTGCTATCTCAAGAATTGCCGGCTGGTGCGCTCATCGAATGGAAGAAATCGTAAATAACGGGAAAATAATTCGTCCCGCTTATAAATGTATCGAGCCGAGACGTGAATACGTCGATTTCGATGG
>CAZMPL010000029.1:12997-18681 GCA_964567805.1 uncultured Pirellulales bacterium
AAACAAAAAAAGGAAGTAAACTGACTCTCCGCATATCCCGAACTCAGTTTACTTCCTTACTTTTTTACTTCAATTTATCATGGTGCCGAAGGGGCTGAAGTACCCGGATTCGGTGATGGTGAAGGTTGTGAAAAACTGAAGTTCTTTTGCATTGCCTGCTGCCTGACTGTACTGGTTACCGCTGTGCCAAGTGAACCTCGGCCACCCATACCGCCCATGCTGCCCATCATTGCATTCTGGCCGGCTACAAGTTTTTCAGTTTCTGCTTTTACATAAAGTTCCCTCTGTGCATTCAACTCCTGTATCCTCTTTTGAATATTAACACGCTCAATCGCTTTCGAATCTGCATAAGCTTTTCTTTCCTCTACTGTCATGCTTTGCATATTTTCAGGCAGGTCTTCCTTTTTAATACTTTCCAATTCGACCTTTTTGTCTTTAAGAGCATCGACAAGGTCCCAACTGCCATTCCTGTAATTGAAGGATGATTTTGCCACTGCCCTGCCCGCTGCGGCTCCTCGCGAACTTGAAGAAGCATTCAGGTCCTGAGCCATCTGTCTTTGCAAACCTTCCTGCCCCTGACTTCCAAATGCTATGTATGTACCATTTAGTTTTAGATTAAGTTCAGCGAGTTCCTTATCCTGAGGTGCGGTAATAGTGTTTCGCGCCAACTGCCTGTTATGGTCAATATTCAGAAATTTTCCATCAGCTAATACAGCTCCGTCTTTCCAATGGCCGTTAATTCCTTCGCTCTCTGTGCCGCAATGGATTGTGTTTACCATAATACCCTTTGCGATAGCTTCTTTACATGCTTTGTTATAATCAACAGAACCCTGTGTGAATGGTTCGTTACCTGCGATGAAAATAACTTTCAAGTCATTAAATGAATCGCTCCATCTCAGTGACTTGGTTGCTTCCTGAATCACCCAGCCGCAATACTCTTCACCGCCATTTGTTTTCAGTGCGAAAAGTTCTTCTGATATCTTATCGAGGTCTGTTGTTAAAGGAACTATTTGCCTGATAAAACCATCTTTTCTATCGAGTGAACTTTTGCCATATTCATAAAGGGAGACCTGAACTATAGGCTCCATGCCGTTTCTTTTTGCAAAGATGAATTCATTTACAATTGACCATAGCTCGGTTTTTGCCTGTTCGATAAGACCTTCCATACTACCGCTTGTATCGAGCAAAATCGCAATTTGAACGAGAGGTTTTGTTGGAAGTACCGCTGAAGTTTGAGCTGTTGTCGGAGCTGAAACCGCTGGAGTTTCCACTATTGCGACATGCTCTACTGTATCTGTCGAGCCGGCTAAGCATACTGTAACCGCTGCCACAGACAGTGACATAAATAATATTATGCTTTTCATTTTATTTCCTTTCTATATAAAACCGCAATTTCTTATTCAGAGTTTCTAATTAATACAGCCTGGTTATCAACTTTCAAGAGAACGTCACCGCCAAAGCCGCCCATTCCACCGCGGCCGCCTCCCAAAGCCATACTGCCCTGTCGACCTTGAGCTGCTAATTTTCGCGCTAATTCAAAATACTCATCAGAACCAAATTCGATTATTTTGTCGGGCTTGATATTAGATTCATCCTGAACAAGCCTGCTGTCCACCCAGCGATTATTCTTGAAATAATACGCCATATCATTTATCTGCTGAACATTCGTAATCGATACGCGGTCGAAATTTTCATCTACAAATGAATTTGACATATTCAAGGTTTTCTGTTCTCTTTGTGCGCCCATATTGAAACTTTGATTAAGTCCTCCTCTTCCAGTTCGGCTGTTCAACGCGCGTTGTTCGAATAATACTTCCGCGTCACGCATTACTTCTGTTCTTCTTCCAAGGTCTGTTCCTTCTTTTGCGAGAAAAGCTGTATATTCAGTCAATATACCGAACTCGGTCGATAAGCGAACAATTTCATCTACAAGCTCTTTGACTTTAGGATCATTTCTGTTTACATTGGAATCGGCACCCATCTGACGGACATCATCAATAAGCTCCGCGATTTTTCTGCTTGCCCACAAACGCGGCACGAAACCGTTTTTCACATTCTCTTTATCGAAATTAAATGTGAACTTGAACGCTCTTTCTTTACCAAGATAATTGCCGCTGATTTTGAAAGTAATCGGTCTCTTGCCAACATACTGACCGAGTAATATAAGCTGGTCACCTTCGAATAAATCAGGAAGTTTGTTCGGAAGAATGTCACGCGTCCTGCCAATTGCAGAACGGCCGTCTTCTTCGACAACTTCAAGTTCCGGCTCGGCAAGAATCGGGCCGGTCAGCCTGTTGAAGACTTTTCCGATTTTTACCTCTACATCTTCTTTCGGCAGAACGAATTCCGCTCTCGCTCTTGATTCAGCGGCAATTCGTTCCAGCAAAGGAGCGTTTACATCTAATCCCACGCCAAATGTGAAAATTCTCCTCTTATACGGATTTGATTTTGTAGTAACCTCTCTAATTACAAGTTCCGAAGTCTGGCCTATCGTAGGCAAGCCGTCAGTAAGGAACAAAACTATCGGAATCATATCTTCCGTAGGTTCCTGGCTCAAAGATTCGGTCAGTGCATCGTAAATATTAGTTCCGCCGCTCGGTGTAATTCCTTTTATATATTCACGAGCCTGATCTTCTGTTTCTTTTGTTTTTATTACCGGCTTTTTCGCGAATTTCTCTACCGTATTGCTATAAATTATCACGTTGAACGCCTCACCCGTTTTAAGCCCCGCAATAATCTGGAGTGACGCTTCTTTTACCTGTTCAATTTTTTCGCCATTCATACTGCCGGATTTATCAATCACTAATGTCACTTCCCTTTTAATTGCTTGCGCGTCATTGTCATTCAATATATCCGCAGGCAATCCCGCAAGTAAGAGGAAATATCCGCCCCCAACTTTTTCTTCAGGATAGGCAAACATAGAAGCTGTTACACCGTTTTCCTGCATAAGGTAGGAAAGGCGGAACGGCCCGGGGACATTCGCGCCTTTTTCAGTTTGAGCGGAAATTTCGACCGGACCTTCTTTTTCTTCCATATTTTTCAGGTCAATTTTTTTCAAGCCAATTAAATTATGTGTAGGGGAATAAACTGTAGAAATTGGCCGCTTGGACTTTATGTTTACTTTTATTTCCCATGGAACTTTATATTCGAGAGATTCGGTGCGAGGGAGGAAATAATCCACACGATTCCCATCTATCTCAAGTAAATGTTCATAAGTTAATCGAACTTTCTGATTGCCGTTTGCTTCGACCGGGAAGACACTTGAACGAATCAGGTTATACCCGATGAATTCAGCAAGAGCGGGATCACGAATTTTCGCGACAAGACTATCATAAATTCGTCTTGCTTCGTCTTTTGGAAGTACCTTGGCAGTTATCATTCCGTCCGGACCATCATAAGCGAAACCACGAACTACTGCGCCATCTGGAACGGGAAAAATCAACTCGGCTTCCTGTCTGCGATTCGATGTATTATGCAATCGAATCTCTATTGTCGTAGTCGCGGTGTTTTCCAGGATATCTATAAGCGCGCTTATATCTGTAATTTCGACTGAACCACTTCTATCCGGTGCAAACGCACGCGCCCTGCTTTGAGGAATCATTACGTTAGATGAAAAAGGAGGGATCTCGATATGACTTATTTGCGCCTGGGATTGAATTGTTAAAATCGAAACAGAAATTATGAAACTTTGGATTATTCTTTTTCCTGATATAACCATTTTCATGCTCCTTAAATATAACAACAATAACGAATTCTCTTTATATAATATAGACGATTAAAACCCGAATTGTATTGTAAATAGTTTGTAAAAAATGGGATGAGGAATAGATAGAGTATGTTTATACCCGATTTTTAAGTGAAAAATCAGAACTAATATGAAAAGATATTTTCATATTTTCAGTAGATATGATTCTGAAAATCCGTATATGAATGAATTTATTTCAGGATTTATTGTTTAAGACTTCTTAAAATCAGAGAATCTTTTCCATTTTTTTACGATTATTGGAACGCAAAACAGCTTCTTCCTTATCGATAAATCCCTTTTCTGCCAATTCCGCGATGCTATGATCCATCAGGTGCATTCCGAAGCGGCGAGAAGTCTCGATAATATTCGGAATTTCATAAATCCTGTTCTCGCGAATACAGTTTCTGACCGCAGAAGTACATAACAATATTTCAGTACTTGGAACCATACCTGGCTGGTCGACTCGTCTGAACAAAGTCTGTGAAACTACCGCCTGGAGAGCGTTTGCAAGCATAGTTCTTGCCTGGGTTTGCTGATTTGCAGGGTAAATATCTATAATTCTTTCTATAGACTGAGAAGTATTTACAGTATGCAGAGTACTGAAAACAAGATGTCCTGTTTCAGCGGCGGTGAGAGTAAAACTCGTGGTTTCAAGGTCGCGCATTTCACCTACCATAATAATATCCGGGTCCTGACGCAAAATATGTCTTAAACCTGTTGCGAAATTCGGACAGTCCGAACCAACTTCACGCTGTTCAATCATACTCTTATCATTTGTTAACCAATATTCGATTGGATCTTCGACGGTTATTATACGTTTTTTGAATTTCTGATTAATCAGACCGACAATCGCGGCAAGAGTCGTACTTTTTCCTGCGCCTGTATGGCCTGTTACGAGAACCAGTCCTCTTGGAAGTTCTGCGAAATCCTTTAATTTTTCAGGAAGATTCAACTCATCAAGTGTTGGTACAACGTCAGAAATCAACCTGAATGAAAGCGCGACTGTATCACGCTGATAGTGTGCGTTTACACGAAATCTTTTATTAGGATCTGAAATACTTGTCGAGAAATCGAGGTCCCTGTTTTTTTCGAATTTGTCAAATCTTTCCTGTCCAACAAGCGATAATACGATTTCCTTTGCGTCACTACCGGTAATAACAGGAAACTTAGTTTCGATTAGTTCTGTATTAACACGAATAATTGGCTTTAATCCAACATTTATATGAACGTCGCTCGCTTGTTTCTCGACGGCTTCAACTAATATACTTCTTATATCTGCCATTTTTTTAGCACCCCTTCCATTTTAACTGGAATTAATATTATTTACTAATCAAAACGGTTTTATTAAATATTATTACAATTCAAAAGAATCCGGCTTTTGGTAAGTAATTAACTCCACCAGAAGCCGAATTCTTTTATAGATTTATTCTTTCTCTTAATTCTTTATTTTTTATTCGGTTTTATTACCGAAGAAGGAATTACAGGACTTTCAATATTGGTTGCTTTTAATTTTTCAATTTCCTGTTCTGATAACACAGGTTGCTCAATAATTCTTGGTGTTATAAATACAACCAGTTCACTATTAACAACACTTTCTCCTTCAGATCTGAAAAGACCTCCGAGAAGAGGAATATCTCCAAGAATCGGCACTTTCCGAATATCTCGTGTGGTTTCCTTCTTATTCAATCCACCAATTACTACAGTTTGGCCATCTTTAATTAATGCTATTGTATCTGCTTCTCGTTTATCTATAACTGGTTGAGGCATTGTAATATTAGCACCTGCCAAACTTAGGATTACATCATCAACGTGAATGCTAAAAGACGGAATAATATGAAGCCTTATCATTCCATCTCTTGCCAAATGAGGTGTTACAGAAAGTTCCACACCGACATCTTTGAACTCAGTTGTACCGAAACTCTGATATCCACCCTGCTGA
>CAZMPL010000030.1:0-18559 GCA_964567805.1 uncultured Pirellulales bacterium
CAGAAATGATAAAATTATTCTACCTAAGGGTAACACCGAATTATTGGAAAATGATATATTATTCATCTTGGCGCATGCTGCCCGTATAAAGGAAATATCTAAAATACTGGCCTAAATTCGGCAAAAGTGTTAAATCCGTATATAGGTACCGCATGGATCAGAAAATTATTGCCATTGCTGGTTGGAAAAATATATTATATAAAAATCCCGATAGGTAACCGTAATCAACTGCGGATTATAATATCATAAGAATAGTGAATTTGCGGAGTCTTTGTTTTCAGGCAGTTGTTTGCTGTGTTATCAACGCATAAGAGGTAAACTTTTCTGTAATAAGCACAATCCATTATTGACACATCAAACGTTATTAGGTTATAGTATCGGGCATGATGTAAATTTTGTTAATTTGGAGTGGGTTTAGGCTTACTTGAAAAAATAGCCATTTTTTTTGTTAAGGGAGTGTATCGAATGGATGCTGGAATTTTTAAGGCATATGACATAAGAGGAGTTTATGGTGAGCAGTTCAACGAAGAGGACGCATGGAAGATAGGTTGTGCCGCTGCCAGGTTTTTACCTTCACTTCTTCGCGGTTACGAGCGAGGTCAGGCAAATATGCAATCAATCTGTGTCGGCCGGGATATGAGAACCCATAGCGAATCTCTTGCCAGGGCTTTGATTGAAGGTATGATTTCTACCGGCGTTAATGTAATAGATATAGGTATGATTGATACGCCACAGATGTATTTTGCGATAAATCATCTCGGTACGTGCGGTGGAATACAGGTTACAGCTTCGCACAATCCGGCGAAATATAATGGTTTCAAAGTTTCAGGTATCAACGCCAAGCCGGTCGGAGCCGATACAGGTTTGAAAGATATCGAGCATATTGCGATGGCATTGCTGCATACAAAAGGCAAGCCGCTCGGTTCGGTAGTCAAGAAAGACCTGACTGAAGAATATAAGAATCATGTTCTGAAGTTTCTTAAGCCGAATATTAAAAAACTTAAAATCGCAATCGATGCTTCCAACGGTATGGCAGGCAAAATGGTACCGGCGATTTTCAGCGATTTACCAATAGAAATCATAGATATCAATTTCGAGCATGATGGAAAATTCAAACATGAGCCGAATCCGCTTGTCGAGAAATATCTTACCCAGGTTAAATCGACAATAAAAAAGAATAAATGTGATTTCGGTGTATGCTTTGACGGTGATGCAGACCGTTTGATGATGATTGATGAAAAAGGCAAAACAATCGGATGCGATTTAATGACCGCGCTGATGGTTCCGTATTTCCTCGAAAAAGAACCGAAATCCGCGGTTGTATATGATTTGAGAAGCAGCAGGGTAGTAATGGAAGAAATCATAAAGTACGGCGGCACACCCCGAAGAGAAAGAGTCGGCCATGCTTATATGAAAAAAGCGCTTCGCGATTCGCACGCTGTATTCGGCGGCGAGCTTTCAGGACATTTTTATTATCGTGATAGTTTCTTTACGGATTCAGGTCTGATTACTCTGGTTCATATGATAAATATTGTCAGCAGTTCCAATGTATCTGTCAGTGAGCTTATTAAGCCCCTGAGAAAATACGCGACCAGCGGCGAAATGAATTTCGAAGTCGAAAACAAACAGGAAAAAATGGATGAGCTTACCAGACGCTACAGCGACGGCCAGATTGACCAGCTTGACGGCGTCACAATAAGTTTCAAGGATTGGTGGTGTAATTGCAGGCCAAGTAATACCGAACCTTTGCTGCGTTTGAACGTCGAGGCAAAAACAAAAGAATTGCTGGATGAAAAGCTTTCGGAAATTTCAGGTCTGCTTGGTCAGGCTGTCTGATTTTGTATTTAGTATTGTGTGATGCGTATTGAGTTTTTTCTTTTGAATAAACAGGTTTAAAGATGGAAATAACTACGAAAACATTTCAAACAAAAAAGGGTCTGGTTGAAGGTGTAAAAACGAAATGGGATGGCTTCAGCATATTGGTAGTTACCGGCTCGAAAGGTTTTCTTGCCTGTCCGGCAATTGATATCGAAGCATGTCAACGTTACGGCACAGCAGCGGCGTTAGTCGAAAGCACACCTGATAATCCAATAGGCACTTTGGATCGTTTCTGTAATCGTAAAGTGACAAAGGTCAACGCAAAAGCACTTGAACTTGGAATAAAAGTTGGTATGAACGCCAGCGACGCCTTCGAGATTATAGCGTAATATAACATGCCGATAAGTGAAATAATCGTTTTAATTCTGTTAGTATCAATAGCGGGTTTTATTTATATCGGCGAACTTGTACTGCTCAGTCTCTGTGCTTACAACAAGTTAAAAAGAAGAAAACTTAGAATCTTTCTGACTAAACGAGCAATTACCATTCACATTATCGCTCTTATTGGAATTATATTTTATTGTTACGGCTATTTTATCGAGCCTTATAAAATAGAAGTAAATAATATCAAGCTTCATACAGATAAACTCAAAGATACGAGTTTTCGCATAGTTCATATTTCCGATTTGCACTGTGATAGAAGACCTGCCAACGAGAAAAAGATTATTGAAATTGTAAATAGCTTGAAACCTGATATTATTGTTTTTACGGGCGATGCAATTAACGAACCTTCCTTTCTGCCTGTATTTAAAGAAACCATGAAAAACCTTCATGCATCCATAGGCAAGTTCGCGGTTTATGGTAACTGGGAAATCGGACACTGGCCTGAGCTGGATTATTATTCACAAACGGATTTCGAACTGTTAAACGCAAAAAATGTTTCACTCAATAAAAATAATGAAACTATTACAATTTCAGGATTGAGAATCGATAAAGGTCGATATGCCGATGGTACGATAGGAAATCTTTCAAGCGAAATCTATAATATTTTTCTGTTTCATTCTCCCAATTTTATCCAATATATTGATGATTATAATGTTGATCTTTATCTCTGTGGTCATACCCACGGCGGCCAGATTGCTCTTCCTTACTATGGTGCATTGATTACAATGTCCAATTTAGGCAAGAAGTACGAAGCAGGGCAATATAAAGTCGGCAAAACAATTTTATATATTAATCGCGGCCTTGGAATGGATGCTTATCCGCCAAGGATTCGTTTTTTCGCAAGACCTGAAATTACTGTTTTTGATATAAGTCCGGAATAATGTTAATATAATAGATTGTATGGAATATATATCAGTCATTATTATAGCGATTGGTCTTGCGATGGATGCTTTTGCGGTTTCCATCGCAAGCGGAGCAGCTTATAAACAGCTTCAGGTAAAACATGCTTTCAGAATGGCGGCTTTCTTCGGGGGATTCCAGGCGTTTATGCCGCTCATTGGAGCTTTAGCCGGACTTTCCATTAAAAATTATATTCAGGGCATCGACCATTGGATTGCATTTATAATTTTGTCTATCATTGGCGGAAAGATGGTTTATGAATCGTTTAAAATCGAGGAAGCGGAAAAAAACTGTAATCCTGCGAATATTCTGGTTTTGCTTACTTTATCCGTCGCGACAAGTATAGACGCTCTGGTTGTCGGTATTACGCTATCGCTCGTTATTTCGAATATTATTATAGCTGTTATTATAATTGGTCTTGTTACTTTCGTTCTATCGTATATGGGGGTATATATTGGTAAGAAATTCGGGCATTTTTTCGAGAACAAAATCGAAGCCGTCGGGGGAATTGTTCTCATTGCACTCGGAATCAAACTTCTGCTTACGCACATATTTTGCAATTAATCTTGCACATTATAAATATAATTATATAATATAATGTCGTTGTATGATGACTGCTTAACATAAAATGTTATAGTATATATTTTTTAAAATTCTTCATAGAAAGTAGTCTGTATGAGTTCTAATGTATATTTTATAAAAGCATCAATCTCAGAAGGTGAAAAAGCTGTTTCAACCAAAGCCCAAAGATTATTCGAAGCCGGAGATTTTTCCAAATGTTTCGCAAAAGAAGATTTTACCGCGATAAAAGTTCACGTTGGCGAAGATGGAAACAATACTCATATCACCGCACCTTGTATAAAGGGGCTTGTCGATGAACTTCACAATCTCGGGACCAGGCCTTTTGTGACTGATTCAAGCACGTTGTATGTTGGAAACAGAAGCAACGCGATAAATCATATGATTCTTGCCGACAAGCACGGATTTAACCTGAAAACGCTTGGAGTTCCTTTTATAGTTTCAGACGGACTTCTTGGCGCAACAGAAATTACTGTCGAGATAAATTGTCCTCTGAATAAGGAAGTCTATATCGGCGCCGAGTATGAAAATTGCCAGTCAATTCTTTCGGTTGCTCATTTTACCGGTCATCTGGCTTCCGGCTTCGGCGCTACACTGAAAACTCTTGGTATGGGTTGTGCCAGTAAAAAAGGTAAGCTCCAGCAGCACGCTTCGTTAAAACTCGGAATAGGTGATAACTGCAAGCTGTGCGGCGTATGTCTCAAACATTGTCCCGCGGATGCGATTACGCTCGGAAAAATCAAAGCGCATATCGACCAGGATAAATGCATTGGCTGTGCCGAATGTATGGCTTTTTGCAGGTTCAAAGCGGTCGAATGCAAGTGGGGAATGGAAACTGAAGCTATCCAGCAAAGTATCGCCGAATACGCTTTCGGAGTTTTAAAGAACAAGAAATCGAAAGCGGTATTTTTCAATTATGTAATGTCAGTCACAAAAGACTGCGATTGTTTCGATACGCCAAATATGCGTAAAATCGTGGATGATATCGGGATTCTTGCTTCGACTGACCCAGTCGCAGTGGATAAAGCAGCACTTGATTTGGTCGAGAAAAAGGCCGGCCGCAAATTGCAGAGTCTGATTGGAAATGATGCGCTTGACCCGAATCATCAAATCAGGCATGCTGAAAATATAGGATTAGGTTCCAGTAATTATAAATTTATAGAAATCGAATAACAACCTGTTTATGTGAGGATAAATTATGTCACTTGGTCAAATCATGCGACAAAGGCGTGAAGAGTTGAAGCTTACGCTTGATGAAGTCGCCAATCGTGTTGGCTTTTCCAAGCCGTACCTTTCAACTATCGAAACCGAAAGAGTAAAAAATCCGCCGAGCGATGAATTGCTCTCGAAGCTTGAAAAAGTTCTGAAGTTCGAGCAGGGACTTCTTATTCATATCGCTCATTTGGAAGGTCTTCCCGCTGATATTCGACAGGAATTCGAATCGAAGGAAGCGGAAAATCAAAAATGGCGGCAGATTGTACAGAATATCATCGATAATAAAACGAAAGCCGTTAATCTTAAAAAGGTTATATCGAAAAACAAGCTGGAGCTTAAAGAAGATAAATCCATTTTATCTCCGGGGCATCTCGTACCTATAATTAATAAAGTTCTTGCGGGTTATCCAACCGATTTCAATGACCTGGATTACCCGGTCGGAATTGCGGATGATTATGTTCGATGTCCGGATTTGCATGATCCCAACGCGTTCGCTGTTCGTGTAGTAGGTGACTCAATGGAACCGAAATTCCATGAAGGTGACATTGTAGTGTTTTCTCCTGCTACGGAAGTTCATAACGGTGATGATTGTTTCGTTCGTTTTACGGATCCGCATGAAACAACTTTTAAACGTGTCTTTTTCGAAAAGGACCAGACGGTACGTCTCCAGCCGAGAAATGATAAATACTCACCGACTATTGTTGAAGGTAAACGCATAAATGGTCTTTATCGTGCTGTCCTGAGATATGAAAGACTATAAAAAGTTTCAGTGCAGTACAGATTGAATAGCTTTAAAAAAAAGAAGCTTCAGAGTTATTGCTCTGAAGCTCCGTAGGACTCGACCATGAAAAAAGTCCTTTTTTTTCGTTAGTCAGTTTTATTCTGTTTTTTCTTCGCCTCCCTGCGATTCCAGAATGAATTTAATTTTTCAGGAACCAAACAGAAATATTTGTAAAAAGGGAGCCATAGAGACCAATCCAAAATATGCGAAAGGCTCATGTTAAGGCTCCCTACGACCAGATTATTTTGAAAATAGTTTGTATCATCTCTTCCATTGTCATGGAGCAAATAACAAATTCTTTTTGTAGGATTACTCAAGATTATTTCCTTATAGTCCTGTGCGATTAATTGTAAGACTTCTATTAACTATTACACCTGCTATCGAATCGACACCAACGGCTACGAAGTTTACATTAACTCCGTATGGGGATGTTATAACTTGTCCGCCTGAACCGATGAAATTTTGTGTCCCGATGGTAGCTCCATAAGCACCATTGTTTATTGTATTCTGCGAAAACACCGCACCAAGACTCTGAGTTTGTGTTCCCAGTGAAAAATAACCAGGTAAAGATGTTTGAGTCTGTGTACCTGCGGCAACCGCATTTTGCTCGAAACCATAATCACCAAACATACCTACAGTAACTGCGGCCTGGGAAAGTGATGAACTTGATACCTGCATATATGTAGTACCAGTACCATCTTCCAAAAGAGTTTGGGTTGTGTTTATTGGCGCGGCATTAAAACTTGCAACAGAGCCTGCTGAATCGCTGGTTACAGCACCAATGTTTACAGAATTAACGGTAAATTGCTGTGACTGACCGATATCAATGGCACTGGCTGTAAAAGTCAATAGAAGAAGAATCGCTATTGAAAACGTTACACTTCTATACATTTTATTTAACTCCTTTTAGTTTGAGTTTTGTAAATTGCCAAGCAAGAAGAACCTGAAATGGGAGCCCTGAATGTTACTCTTAAGAAGATTATATCAATAGATATCGAGAGCTCCCGTTCAATGCTGCTTTAGCAATAAGTCACTTTGTTAGTGGACCTGCTGATTCTGTGAAGTTGTTGCAACTAATGATGCTGCCAGAGCTGCTGTTGAATTTGCTGCTCCATTTGCACCGCTAATTTGGAAAGCATCAATTATAGATGACTCAAAAGCGCTGCCGCCGGCATTAGAACCAGACTGTGTCTGTGATAAATCAGCGTTATTTACAGCACTACCGCCACCGGCACCGTCTGCTCTTGTTAAAACCTGCTGTGCAGCTACACCGAGTGATTGAACTTGCTGTTTTGGTGATGTGCTCATACCGATGAATTGATTCTGCTGACCACCTGCATCCAGGTATGTCTGTACATTAACAATAGCGCATGCACCGTTGGCAGAAGCTTTCTGATCGAGATCAGCCTCCTGGATTTGTTTAGCTTCTACATCACATGGATTACCGAAGCATCCTAAATCGATGCATGGAGTTGCACCGCATGGAGAACTTTGAATATTTGTTACTCCTAATGATTGGGTTACAGCACCACCTGTGCTGCCATGAGTAAGAATTACTCCTGATGCCATACCATTATTGCATATATCTCCAATGCCGAACGACTGAAATTGGGTAACTGATCCGTTTAAAGGCAGAACGTTGGTTGCCATACTTACAGATGTTACTAATAACATCGCTGCTACAAAAACAAATACTTTCTTAGACATTTTCAAACTCCTTTTAATAAATTGGTTAATCCTTTAGACTACCGGCCACATACCGGCAATCACACATTACATTTTTAATCCCCCTATGATTCTGTTTTTTCTCTGGTTCTTTTTAGAAACCTCCTTTCTCCTCTTATCTCAATCAACTAAGCATTTATTACATCAATCTCATTCAATAATTTAGACTGATTTTTACGATAAACCTTTTTACACAAAAGGTTTCCTAATTCTTTATTAAAAACCTGCCATGTTGTATAACTCCTGACTTACATTTACTCCAGGGTAAGCCTGTTGTCTCATCGGTACCTGTGCCTGAGCTTGAGGTTGTGCATTAGCCTGCATTATTGGTTCTACATTTTGATGCGTTTGTTCCTGAACCTCAGTTTTTACCGGTGTTTCGGTCCGTATGGAAACTTGTGTTTGAGCAGGTTGTATGTTGTTTTGAATCTGTGGTGCTTTTTCAATATTTGTATTCATTGCTACAGTTGTATGTATTCTTTGATAGAATTCTTCTGGAATCATTCTTCTTTCAGCCGCTTGCGGATTGTAACGATAGCATTCACCGCTAACCATTGCTTCACCTTTTCCTTCTGAAAGGCCAGTAGATTTGCCTCCAAGCAAAGAAAGTGAATAATTGGTTTGTGCATAAGCACCGGCCGCAGAAGGAAAAGTTGTTGTCGAACCAATCGTAACACCCTTCATACCACCCGAAACCAGCATTATATCGACTTCCCATGGTATAGCTTCAGCTATAGCGGCTTTATAAACCTGGTCCCAGTTGAGTTCGGTTTTACCTTCAAGGCTGATTTTACCAACATAGGCATATCCCGTATTTTTAAGATAATCTCTGTTTATATTTGAATCTATCATGATAATTAGAGGCAGATTCTTCGGTCTGCGTTGTCTTATAACTGAGTTTGATATTTCAAAACCTTTTCCATGATGAAAATTGTCCGGACCGCCAAATATTGTACCGACACCATTGAGAAGGCCTCCTATCATTCCTAATGGGCCATCATAAGGAATGGCATTCATTACTCCTTTTAATTCTTTCATATCGAGCTTACTTCCCGGATAAAACGCTCGCTCGTAAATTTGATTATTTGTAGTAGGTCCGTTGGGAAAATATCCTTGTATTGTTCCCCAGCCGCCATGAGCGAATGTTGGAAGATATGGAGGAAGCATGGTTATCGGAGGTGTTCGTGATTCATAATTCGATGTCGAATTAGTACTGATAAACGCGATAGAATCTGAACCTTCGCTATAGGATAAAGAGTCAGAGTCGGAATAAGAATCGCCGCCTTCAGAAATCGAATCTCCGTTGACAGCTACCGCAGATGAATCACCAGTCTGGCTTGAACTGTAACCATAGCCATAACCCTGACCCTGCATGGTTTGAGAATTTAGTGATGTGACATTATTTGTTGAAAGTACTGTTGTTCCGCCGGTTCCTCCGGTTGTTGTTGCATATACACATGGAACTTGGCTCAAGACGAGCAAAATAATAGTTGATAAATAAATAAATCTTTTCATGGTCGTTCTCCTTAACAAACTAATTCTTTTCATAACAATTCCTCTAATCCTCCTGATTTTAAAAAAGCATATGATTTTTATCTAAGGGCTCTTCTCCTTTCTGTTTCGTGCCACCCGTACCTCTTTAATTTTTGTTTTTGTATTAATTGCTTAATACCAGTTCATTTTCTGCAGTTATTTTGACCGCTTTTTAATATTTTCAAATTAACTATTTACAGTATTCTACAATACAAAACTCAGAAAAAAGTATTTTTTAGGAATGTTGAAGTAAAATTCTGATTAATATCTCTCGAAAAATATGGCATGCAAAATAGTTAAGCTGTGTTAATGCAGTATAGATAAACAGTTACATAAAGTTTAATACAGGTAATATAGGTATTATTTATTAAAGATAGTAATTTTATTATATTTACATAATAACACAATTTGCCTGTTAAATTTGATAAATAGGGATGATGTTGGATGATAAAGATTAGTTGGTTCTAAGGAGCAGTGATAAATAGGGCTATATTGGATATATAGATAGATGTGTATGTGTAATATGGGGTTATGTTGATAAAATATATAATATAAAGAAGTGTTTTGTTAAAAATAGTGAAGTATAGTTCGTAAGTTTTAAAATAAGTTTTCTATCATTCGAACTATTTTCTTTGATAATGACGCTTTTGCCGCATTTTCAAGCATCAGCCAATCAGAAAAAGGTGTCTTAACATAAACAGATGAATTTACACTATCAATAGCGTTAATATCATTTGCGACTATCATATCGAGATTCTTATCTGTTAGTTTTTTTTCTGCGTTTTGCAGAAGGTTTTTATCTTCAAGTGCAAAACCGACTATAATTTGTTTTGGTCCTTTTACTTTTTTATGTTTACCCGCCCATTTTAGAATATCAGCGGTTGGTTTCAATTTGATAGTCAGTTCGCTTTGATGCTTTTTGATTTTTGTTTTTGATTCTTTTGCCGGGGTATAATCAGCTACAGCGGCAGCCATAATTAAACAATCGCAATTTACAAAATGTTGTTTTACTGCTTCGAACATTTCTGCGGCACGCTGGACTTTGACAATTTTTATTTTATTTGTGAAAGTCATGTTTCTATCGACGGTTGTGATAAGTGTCACATTATGACCGGCTTTCATTGCGGCTCGCGCAAGTTCATATCCCATTCTGCCGCTGCTTGCGTTGGATATGAATCGAACCGGATCGATATACTCTCTTGTTCCCCCGGCTGTAATTAAGATTTGCATCTTGTATCTCGTGTTTTTTTACTTTATTTACTGTTTTGAAATATTCGAAGCTATTTTTTCAATCGCTTCCAGGATTTCTGTGGGTTCGGACATTCTGCCGATACCTGTAGTTCCGCATGCAAGACGTCCTTCTGCTGGTCCGACTAATTGAAAACCTGCTTTTTTTATGGCTTCGATATTTCGTTGCACCGCAGGATTTTCCCACATTTTATTATTCATAGCAGGCGCTGCAATTGCTTTGCCTTCAGCGGCTATTGACCAGCCTGCACATAGCACGGTACTCAGAAGGTCGTCACAAATACCGTTCGCGATTTTAGCAATAATATTTGCCGATGCAGGTGCTACGACAATAATATCCGCCCAGTCGGCTAACGCGACATGACCTATCTTGTGTTCTTCAGGGGGAGTCCACATCGTAGTGAAAACTGTCGAGCCGGTAACCGCTTCGAAGCTTAAAGGTCCAACAAATCTGCATGCGTTCTCTGTCATAACAGTTTTGACATTCGCGCCTGCTGATTTTAGTTTACTGGCTAAATCAACAACTTTATATGCGGCGATTCCACCTGAAACACCAAGCAGGATATTTTTATTGGTGAGCATAATCAAATAGAGTTTATGAACTATATTTTGTCAAAAATCTGTTTGGGTTGAGAAGCCGCATCAGTGAAGGTGATTTTATCCTGCAGGATTTCCTGGATAACTATTTCCATGGTGGTTTTACCTTCGATATTTTCAATCAAAGGTCTTGCGCCCTGCATTATTTCACCAAGTCGTCTTTGTACCAATGCTGTTAATTTGAATTTGCCACCTACTTTTTTGATTATTTCATCACTCTTAAGGTCTTCTATCATTTTTACATCTCTTACTTAAAAATATGACTCTTTTCTATTTTTTACAATATCTAATGATATTATACTTTAATTTCCGATTGTTGTATAATTTGTACACATTCATTAATAGCTTTTTGCAAATCTTCATTTATAATCATATGTTCATAAAACTCTTTGGCAATAGCTATCTCGGCATTAGCGCCGCGTAATCTTTTTTTAACAGAATCAGAACTATCTCTGCCCCTGTTTTTTATTCGTTCGGATAGTGTTTTATCACTTGGAGGCAAAATAAAAATCATTATCGCATCAGGATATATTGCTTTAACCTGTTTACCGCCCTGAACATCTATTTCCAGGATAACAATTTTACCTGCATCAAGTGCTTCATCCACTTTATCTTTAGGAGTACCGTACATATTACCAAATACATTGGCATATTCCAGCAGCATTCCGTTTTCAATTCTTTTCTGAAATTCTTCTTTTGAAACAAACCAGTAATCGACTCCATCTTTTTCTGTATCACTTTTCGGCCTTGTCGTTACTGAAACGCTCAGGGAAGCTTCGTCAATAATATCCACTATCTGTTTGCAGATAGTGCTTTTGCCTGCGCCCGATGGGCCGCTGACAATTACTATTTTCCCTTTTTTTGCGTTTATTGTGCTCATTTAATAAATATGTTTCAGATGAAAAATTGTTCTATTCGATGTTCTGAATTTGTTCTTTAATTCTTTCTATAAGACATTTTATATCAACCACACATGCGGTAATTTCGCCGTCAGCGGATTTACTGGCTATTGTATTTGCTTCTCTGAGCATTTCCTGGCTGATAAAATCGAGTCTTCGTCCCGCCTGGTCATTTGTCTGGCAAAATTGAAGGAATTGCTTCACGTGCGAATCCAACCTTGCAATTTCCTCTGAAATATCCGATCTGTCCGCGAATATCGCTACTTCGCGTGCAAGCGTTTCTTCATCGATTTTCAGTTTCGCTTCAGCCAATAGCATATCGGCTCTTTGTCTGAGTTTTTTTGCGTAATCCTGTATGACAACAGAACCTCTTTCGTTAATTTTCTTCAGGTCATCATCGATAGCATAGCAATGTTTTTTCAAATCCGCTTCGAGGAAATTACCTTCGTTGGTACGCATTTCTTTAAGCTGTTCCATCGCAAGATTGCTAACTTCCAGAACCTTTTCTTTTATCATCCTGGTTTCTTCGTTATTGGGTGTGACAGGACGAACAATTCCGGGAAGATTCAACAGATTGCTGAAATCGAAAGTTCCTTCAATACCAGAGGCGGAAATTGCTTTTTTCAATTTTTGTGCAATTGACTGTAAGGCGTTTTCATCAATTTCAAAGAGCGAGTTGCCTGATATGTCTTTGAACCTTAGGACGTAGTTTACAGTACCTCGCGACAAGTTGTTTCGCAAAAGCTTTTCGATATCATCTTCGAGGAAAGAAAGCAAGTCAGGAATTTTTACAGCCGTTTTCAAGTATCGATTGTTGACACTTTTTATTTCTACGGTGTAACTAAAACCATTAAAATCTCCTTGCGCCTGACCATAACCAGTCATACTTTTTATCATAATTCACTCTTTCAGGAAATTTCCCGAAATATTCGAAAGGTCTTTTTGACCTTCGAGTTAACAAATTAGTTACCAGTCTGGTTCGAGTCGCTGGTTTCGCTTGTAGTTACTCCTGTATTTGTGACAGGTGCTGCAGGTTCTTTCATACCAGACTCTTCATTCATATTTAATGGTGAACCTGAAGTTGCATTACCAGTTGTGCTATTGGTTTGTCCCGTTGTACTTGTTGCAGGCGTAGAACTCTGTGTAGCGGGTCCAGTAGGAGCACCAGGTATTGCAGTAGCAGTAGGTCTGTAAAATTTAGCCAATATAATAGCAAAAAATAACATAATACAGACAAGTACTATTGTAACCCATGTGAGAAAATCTCCCGTTTTCGAACCGAGGATTCCGCCGGACATACCGCCGCCGAAGGCTGAGCTTAATCCGCCGCCTTTACCCTTCTGGACTAAAATAATGAGAATCAATGCAATGCAGCTGATTACAAAAAGAACTGCAATAAGGTTCAAAATAAAACTCATGCCCAATATTGGAAAATTAATCATATTACTTCCCTATATTCATATATAATAATTTTAGTTTGTATTACACACTTATAGATTATTGCTTTGAAGCCTTAATAATTCCAAGAAATTCTTCAGCTTTCAGGCTTGCACCGCCGACCAGTACGCCGTCAACGTCAGGCTTTGCCATTAATTCAGCAGTGTTCGAGGCTTTTACCGAGCCGCCGTAAAGGATGCGCATTTCGTTGGCGATTTTGCTGCCGTACATTTTGCCGAGAAGATTTCTGATAAATAAATGAACTTCCTGTGCCTGATCCGGCGTTGCGGTCAAACCTGTTCCGATAGCCCAGACCGGCTCGTAAGCTATAGTTACGGCCTGAACTTTTTCTGCGTTAAGACCGGCAAGACCTTTTTCGATATGTCTTGTAACTACATCGTTTGTTTTTCCTGCTTTTCTTTCTTCAAGTAATTCGCCGACACATAATATAGGAAGTAAACCGCCGTTAATTGCCGCGACTACTTTTTTATTGACTATTTCATCTGTTTCGCCGATTACATGACGACGTTCTGAATGGCCGCATAAGCAATATGTGCAGCCGATATCTTTTAACATTGCAACACTGATTTCACCTGTGAAAGCACCATCGGCTTGATAATATAAATCCTGTGCGCCGACAGCAATATTGGAATTATGCAGAGCTTTTACGATGGACTGTAAATAAACAAATGGAGGACAAACTGCTACAGTTACATCTTTGCCGGCTATATTTGATGCACCTTCAGCTAAACTATTAGCAAGAGCAACACCTGTCTTGCTGTTTGTATTCATTTTCCAGTTTCCGGCTGCAAATGGTTTTCTCATAATATTCTCCTAAAAAATCTCAATCCGATATTCCACGTCGAACATCGCACTGATAAATTCAATTTCTATATTAAAGTAATTCGGTCGCTCTCGGGAAACTGCCCAGTATCGATAACTGCAGGCAGTGCTTACGCGATGCTTCGAGCGCCTCTATAACATTTTCATCTGTCTTATGTCCCAGGAAATCAGCAAAGAAATAATATTCCCATTCGCGTTTCTTGCTTGGCCTGGAAGTTATATTTGTAAGGTTTACTCCGTATTGTCTCATTACATCCAGCACGTCAGCCAAAGCACCGGCTTTATGCGAGGTACTGAATAAAATAGCTGTTTTGTCTTCTCCGGTTCGCCGGGCGTCTTCTTTTCCGATAACAAGGAATCTTGTGACATTATTCGCGTTATCTTCAATATTTTCATAAATTACTTTTAAGCCGTATAACTCCGCGGCGGTATAAGAGCCAATTGCTGCGGCTTTGGGTTGTTCCGCAGCCATTTGCGCAGCTTTCGCAGTCGAAGCGGCTGCTATGGTTTGAGCGCCCTTAAAGGTCGAACTCAGCCATTTGCGGCATTGTGCGAAAACTTCAGGCTTCGAGTAAATAACTTCTATATCATTCAGTGAACAATTCGCCAGCAGATTCTGATGAATCGCCATTAGTACTTCGGCGCAAACCTTTACATCAGATTCGATAAGAGCGTCGAGTGTCTCAATTACTCCGCCGCCCATGGAATTTTCAACCGGAGCCAATCCGAGGTCGCAATGTCCCTTGCTGACTTCTTCGAATATGCTCGCAATATCTGCAAGCGGCTCGTATTCCACGCTCTGTCCGAACTTCAACATAGCTGCTGTATGACTGAAACTGCCTCCCGGCCCGAGATAACCGATTCGTAATGGTCTTTCCAGTACGAATGAGCCGCTCATCATTTCACGCCAGATTGCAGTCAGGCACCTGTCAGGTAATGGACCTTCATTTGCCTTGACAATGCGATCCAGAACGGCCTTCTCTCTATCAGGCGCATAGACAGGTTTATCTGTTTTATTCTTGAGCTTGCCTATTTCAACTACTACACGAGCTCTTTCGTTGAGTATCTTCACTAACTGAAGGTCAATCTCATCTATTTTTGTTCTTAATTCTTCAAGAGACATATATTTATCTTCGTTTATTGAGGTCGAAACTCTCGATTCTATTTAGAATCTTAATTTTTATGCCTGTATATTCCGGCGATTTTAGAGAAAACTAATATATCTAACAAAATTTTGCTCTTGCGTCAATAAAATTGACTAATTATAATAAGATTTATACCTTTTATAGTTAAAAAACATGAAATATATAATTTTTCAGACAAAGTGGGGATATTTTGGTTTGCTCGGAACTGACGCAGTTCTTCGCCGCTCATTTCTCCCTGTATCAAATCCGGATTTAATAAAATCCAGCTTTCTTAAAGAATTCCCCGAAGCAGTATTAGACCGGAATCTTCATAAAAACCTTCAAAAACAGATAATTGATTATTTCGACGGTAAAATCGTTGTTTTTGATACTGATATTGCGGTTTTTCCTGATAATTTCGGAGATTTTTCAAAAAACATTCTTTCCACATGCAAAAAAATAAAGTTCGGCCAAACGATAACGTATAAGGATTTAGCCCAAAAAGCAGGGTACCCAAACGCATCAAGAGCGGTTGGAAACGTACTTTCAAAAAATCCCATCCCCCTGATAATCCCATGCCACCGAATAATCCGAAGTGATGGTAAAATGGGCGGTTTCACCGCTCCCGGTGGCACAAACCTCAAAAAAAGACTTATCCAGCACGAAAAACATTTTACTTAGATAAAAGGGAGAAGAAAATGAATTGTCCAAAGTGCGGAAAGGAAAATACAGGTGATTCTATTGATTGTTCTTTTTGTAATTCACCTTTGTCAGAGACAAACTTAGATAATAAACCTGTAACGGTAAGAGTGAGTAAACTCGCGATGATTGGAATCTCTCTTGCTATTGTGGGATTAATAATAGCTATACCTTCATTAATAAACATGCGAGCTACAAAATCATCATATATAGATAATCCTATAATAAGAGAGATTATTGCAACATTGTTTCTAACCGGCCTTTTGGCTTTAGGTGGAGCAATTACTCTTGGATTAATAAGTTTTATCAAAATAGAAATCAGTGGAGGAAAAACTACAGGTCGAAATTTTGCATTAGGTTCAATTCTGATTCCGATTTTTACTTTTGTTTTTATAATATGGTCAATAATTTACCCACGTACAAGAAGTGTTGCGTTTCGAATGGTTTGCGGTACGAATCTTTCGGGTATAGGCAAAGCTATGCTAATTTATGCCAACGATTATGATGATGAATTTCCACGTGCCGGCGATCCCGGTACAACATGGGCCAGACAAATCAAATTTGATGCAATACTTCCTGGTGAAGCTTTTTCTTCCAAAAATGGTACTGGTTCCGCTACGATATCATCCTCTCTGTATTTATTGGTTAAATACACTGATGTAACTCCACGGTCATTTATCTGCCAAAAAAGAGACAATGGAGGTGATAAAGGTGTATCAGAATACAAACCTCCCAGGAATACTGATTTAGTTGATTTATGGGATTTTGGTTCCGAGCCGTGGAAACATTGCAGCTATGCTTATCATATACCTTATAGTTCATACCCGTTGACAACATCAAGCGAGCCTGGTATGGCGGTAGCGGCTGATAGAAATCCATGGTTGCCTTCTGTCGGCTGGAAAGCAAAGAATTTCATGGAGTTTAATCCTGATGGTGATAAAAAGATAAAAAATTACGGTAATACTCCATGTCATAAAGATGAAGGTCAAAACGTTATGTTTCTCGATACCCATGTAAATTTCGAGTCGGTTTCTTTTTGTGGCATGAATGAAGATAATATTTACACATCATGGAACGAAACAGATATTATGAGAGGAAAACCGCCGGTATTCAGCAGTAAGCCGGAAGGCAGGACGGATTCGCTTCTCGTAAACGATATACCAATACAAAGTAAATAGGAAAACAAATTAGTCCAAATGTACCACGCCGGTTTTGCGGTCGGCTTCGAGGCTGGCTTTCTTGATAATATCATATAATTGGCGGCTGCGACGGATTTTCTCGAATTTGAATTCCGGATCGCTCTTGTCATTTGTTATCAAAACGACCTTGCCAATACCGAAAATGCAGTCGAGAATATTCCTTCGAAGTTTCAAATCAACCACGCGGAACATATCGATATTATCCACTTTTCGATCAAAAATTCCTCGACACCATTCGATTCGGTCGGCAGAGATTTCGTAATATATCATTTTGAGATTAACAGCTTTAATCAAAAGCCATAAAACTGTCATTGTAATAAGCAGCCAGCCGCCTAAAATTCTGTAATAACCGATTGTTACCATGAGATTCTTACTGAATTGTATGCCCATTTTACCATTGATAAATGTTTCAATGGGTAATTTTATGACAAGAGTGATGATAGCTATAAAAATCGCGGATTTGATAAATGTCGAGGCTAAACCGAAAAGCGATGGCCTTCCAACAAAAAGAAAATCGCTGTCTTCCTGCTCTTGTTCTGCAGTATCTTCTTCGTCCTGGTTATTCTGCTCTTCCAGAAGCGCGCGTGCTTTCGGAGTATTGAGGAATTCGCCGCAATATCTGCACTTTATCGCCGCCGATTGAATCGTTTCAGCACAAAACGGGCACGGCTTGGTTGTCAAATCTATCTGTACCATCATTTATTTATCGGAAAACTGGCACGATTCTATGCAATAGTTCTTGCCATTGCCCGAAACTACCGGCGATACGAATTGAATATGGAGAGAATCTTTAGCTCTCATCTTTCCTGCCGCGTTTATTTCGCCATTTATATTTTCGCTGATATTCCCGGCGCTGCTTTGTAATTTCATACAATACTATCCCGGATGTAGTACCGAGATTTAGGCTTTCTATCATTCCAAACATGGGAATACTTATACACATTTCGCTGCGTTTTACCGCCAGGTCGCTTATTCCTCTTGTTTCGTTCCCGAACCACACAGCGAGCTTGGTATAGATTGTATAATCGACATCATCAAGAATCGCGTTTTTCGCTCCCTTAATGTGCGGCGAAGTAACAATCGAAACGTAGTGATTCTTTTCGAGATGCTTTAGGCAAGCCTCTGTGCTATCGAATCTCTTGACGAAGCTCCATTTAATAGCGGATACAGAGGTCTTTGATAGCATCCTTGTTTGCCTCATTTCCTGCCAGTCATCCGGCAGAGTTCCTTTCGGATCAATGATATAGGCTTTTTCTACTCCGAGAGCGTTTACATTCCGTATGATAGTACCGATGTTTTTTATGTCACTCGGCTCTTCAATAACCGCGATAAGATTCTTACACCTGTAAGCCTTAATTTCATCCGCCCTCTGCCGAACCGATTCTCTCTGTTTCTTTTCTGATTCCATAAAGCCTTGTATTAAAGAAAGAGTTATATTATTCTAATAAATCTCTCTGTTTATTTTTAGTCTATTCCAATATCTTGAAAGAACCTGTCATCATCAGAGAAGTCACTAAC
>CAZMPL010000031.1:0-18525 GCA_964567805.1 uncultured Pirellulales bacterium
TAAATTATTGAAAACAATATTATCTTAACAATGCACGTTGAATTTTCAACTCCGGTAGAGCTTCCTGCAATTTTTTTACCTGCTCATCTGATATATTATCACAGAGTTGAATATAAAGTATTTTAAGATTTGTTAATCTCATGAGCGGCTCAAGATTTGAGACTGGTGTTTTGCTTATAAACAATTCCTGCAAGTTAGTTAATTTCTTCAATGGTTCAAGATCAGTGACCTGAGTATCGGTAATAACAAGCTTTTGCAGGTTTGTTAATCCCTTGAGTGGCTCAATATCTGTAATTGGAGTTCTGCCAAGAGCAAGTGATTCTAAATTTGAAAGTCCTGCAAGTATCTTAATATCTGAAATTTGAGCACTCGCAAGATCAAGCAATTCCAATTCTTTAAGATAAGCAATCGTGTCAATATTCTTAAAAGATGTATTACATATTGTAAGCTTCCTTAGCCTTGAAAGCTTCTTAAGCGGAATTAAATCAAGAGATAACTTTTTTGATGTATTAAAGATGCTTGTTGGTGCTACAAGAGTAAGCGATTCTAAATTCGTAAGTCCTGCAAGTATCTTAATATCTGAAATTTGAGCCATCGTAAGATCAAGTGATTCTAATTCTTTAAGATAAGTAAGCGTGTCAATATTATTAAAAGGTGTATAATATATTTTAAGTTTCCTTAGCTTTGAAAGCTTTTTTAGTGGACTTAAATCAAAAACTGCCCTTTTTGAGATATCAACAATACCTATTTTCCCCAGATATGACATCCATTGAGGCATATTTTTTTGAGAATATTCCAGGTGACTAATATCAAGCTCTTCGAGGTTAACAAACTTTTTGAGCAGTTTAATATCCGAAAGTTCTGTCCTTTCATAGGTTTCATATTGTTCTTGACCACCAAGAGAATAATAATATTTTTCTGCGATACACAATTTGATTATTTCCGCAAAATCTGTATCAGTCAGTTTGTTAGGATCCTTGCCAAGCTGTATTGCTGCCGCATTGCGAATTACAGCGGCACTGGCCGGGTCTGGTTTGTTTTGTTCTATGGAAATAAATACAAAAACAGTGATTACTATAAGCAGCAGAACCGCCACAGAAATTATTAATTTCAGCCGGAATGGTTTATTACCAATATCGCTTTTTAACGAATTATCATCTTCCATATAAAAGTTTTCGTCTTTTATAAATTATTGAAAACAATATTATCTTAACAATGCACGTTGAATTTTCAACTCCGGCAATGCTTTTTGCAGTTCCTGTACCTGCTGATCCGGCAAATTATTACATAGTTGTATAACGAGTCTCTGCAAATTAGTTAATCCTCTGAGCGGCCTAAGATTCGATACCGGGGTCTTGCTAATATATAATTCCTTTAAGTTTATTAAATTACTCAAACTGACCGATTCTGTGTTGTCATGCTGAACGGAGTGAAGCATCTGGCTCTCGAATAAGAAGTTACGAACGATATATATTTTACATTCGCAGGCCAGATCCTTCGTTTCACTCAGGATGACAAAATGCGTCAAGTCTTTGATAAAACGAAGTTTATAACATTATTCAATTTATAATCGGTCAGTTTGAGTAAATTACTTAACGGTTCAAGGTTGGTAACTTGTGTACCATTAAGAATAAGCTTTTCCAGGTTCACCAATTCTCTTAACGGCTCAATATCTGAAATCGGGTTATTATACGCATAAAGCTCACGTAAATTTTTTAATCTTTTTATCGGTTCAAGATTTGAAATCTGAGTATTATCTAAATTCAACTTCGTTATTTCAGCAAAATCCGCATCTGTTAGTTCGTTCTGGTTTTTATTAAGCTGAATTGCAACGGCTTTTCTAATTACAACCTCGCTGGCAGGGTCATATTCATCAAGATACTTCTTGAGACTTTTATAAATTGTCTGAGAATCTATGCGAAAATATGACTCTACAACATTATTGTGATCGATGATATAAGCTTTTTTCGCCATTGCTTCAACTAATTTACTTCTTATATCTGCCAGGCTTGTATCGTTATACAGTCTATCGACGATATTCCAGTTTTCCTTTTTACCGGAATTTACAAGGCCATCTATAGCCACACCTTGAATATACGCGATTATCTGATTTTTATCGCGTTTTTCATTGCCTTTTTTCCACTCTTCCTTATCTATCCACAATTTCGCAAGTTCATGGACACCCTCTTTTGTAATTGCCTTTTTCAAAATGGAATCTGCTTTCTCGCCGCCGATTTTCCCAATCCACGCAAGGCTCCCAACTTTGCCCGCGATAGAATCTATCTTCGAAATATCATCTCTCTGAAAATACATCAGAAGAACATTTATGGAATTCGGGTCATCGCTGATATATCCAATTATCCTTGAAATATTTTGCCAATAAGGCGCATATTCCGTTTCAGCAAGCAATTCATATAATAGCGGCAGTTTATCTTTTGTTATTGCTTTTTTAACCGAATCATACGGCATTCCCGAATCAACCGCTCGAAACTTGATAAATTTCTCCATTTCACCTGATATTGAATTCGCAGAAGTTTCGGCTGATTTTGCAAAATTTGTAATGCTAATCGCAATTAAGAGGACGAGAACCACGTGAAATTTACCACATAAAGCATCAGTCTTTTGATTCATATCTGATCACTCCTTATTTCATAAAGACATAATCTATTTTAGTGTTTAATTGGAGGAGCTTCCACGTTAATTTTCAGCCCCGGTATTGCTTTTACTAATTGATTTCTACCTTCCTGAGTAGTTTTTGTATTGTACAGATTAAGAGTTTGAAGGTTTTTAAGGTATTTCAATAAAACAATACTTTTATCGGTGACATTCGTATTACTGATATCGAGACTTTTAAGAGAAGCCAAATCAGAGATAATTTTAATACTCTCATCACCGAGACTTGTTCGGCTAACATCAAGAGATTCGAGTTTTGACATATCCTTTAAATATTTCACACCATTATCTGTAATGTCATTACCTCTTAACCAGAGCTCACGAAGATTTATTAAGTCCTTTAAATAAACCAGCCCGCTATCAGTTATTTTATTATCTCCGATATATAGAGTTTCCAGTTTTTTCAAACCAGCCATATAGCTCAAAGCTTTATCTGTAATTTTAGTTCCACTTAGAGAAATATACTTTACTTCAGTAAGCTCCGAAAGCGGCTGTACGTCTTCATCCGTTGCTTTGAAACTGGAATCGGAACCATACACACTTACAACTATATTTAATGGCTCTAATCTTTCTGAAGCTATCCAGAATCCAAATAATCCCGTAGATACAGTCTCTATTCTGAAGCGAATATTTTTAGATTGCTGCAATTTTTTCTGTGCTTCCGGTTCGATTGACATTAATCTTTCGTATTCTTTGCGATGCTTTTCGTTCCTCTCTTCAATAGTTTCAACTGCAAGGATTTTGAGTTTTATTTTAGAAGGGTCTGTTCGCGGATCACCATACCTTTCGGCAACTTCGGCTTTGACCAGAACCCATCTGCCAAGCACAGATTCTCTGACTACTCCCATTTCTGCAGCAGCTCTAATTACAACGTGTTTCATCGTATCAGTTGTAACAATAACAAAATATGAGTCCCCTTCTTTAAGAGTACTCCCTGTCGTAGCCACCCAGCCATGAGCTTCCGAAACGTCACCTACCTGATTATTCATTTCAACAAACGGCGTAGCAAAATCCGCTCTTGCATTTTGTGAAATAAAAAATAATCCTGCAAAAACAAGAATTGCAAAAAAATTCGATTTTAAGAAGTTTCTTTGTTTTTTTTTGCTTTTCATGTACATTATAATCTCCATTCATAAAAGTACATTATTTCAAATAGAAGAGCTAAATCAGTTGGCCAGAACATCTTTTTTATTTACCATACATAAGAATAAATGACATTGGCTACCCATGCCAGTAGCTGAAAATACTTTTTATTTGTCCTTACCCTCTATATATTTCCTTATAACTTTCAAAATGTCTATTTTAGGATTACCACCGCGAAAATATGCTCCAACATCATTGTTATAAGCAACAATACAATCATTAATTGCCATAGCATCTATTATATAAGAATCCACCATTCCACCTTGTTCTTTGACCTTATCCTTTTCTTTAGTATACATATCTTTAACTATTTGGATATTTTCCGGTTTCCTTGTATATACAAGCCCTTGCATTGCATGCCCCTTAATATGACTAATTACCATATCCTGGTTCCAGTTTTTGTCAGGCCATAATCCTTCCTTAATCCAGTCTTTTGCCAGTTCTATCGCACCTTCAGTTGTAACCGCTTTTTGAAGTATGGAATCGGCCATGTCACCGCCAATAAGACCTATCCATCCGATACTATGAATCTTACCAGCTATATTATAAAGTTTGGAGCCTTCATCTCTCTGAAAATATTCTAAAAGTACAGGTACGGAATTAGGGTCGTCGCTAATGAAGCTTATCACCTGTGCCACAGTGTGCCAATAAGGGGCATAAGCATCATCTTTGAGCATTTCATATAATACAGGCAACAACTCTTTACCATACCTTTCGTGCGAGTACTTATAGGATACCCCACCAAGTTTTATATATCCCTTCAAGTCATTAACCTTCTTGTTCCAAGAAACTTCTGGCGAATTTTCCTCTAATTCCTTCAACCTCCTCCAGAAAGAATATTTCTCTACATATGGCATAATATATCTGCCATCATCAGAATGCCAAATAGCAAAGAAACTGTCAATGCCATAATCGGCGATGTAATCTTTCAAAGTCATTGCATCACCTAAAGCATTTATTAATTCTGTAGGTTTTTTATTTTGTAATGAAATCGCCATTTGTTCGTTAAAGAGCTTTGTAACAAAGTCAATATTTTCCTGTTTTCCCGAAAGTACAAGTCCCTTTAAGGCATCATTTCTTATATAAGCGATTACTGCATCTTTATTTTCCTTAAAGATTTCATCTTGCCACAATTCCTCGTCTATCCAATTCTTTGCAAGTTCCCTTGCTCCTTCTTTTGTGACAGCTTTTTTCAATATGGAATCTGCCAGGGTGCCTCCAATTTTGCCTATCCACGCAAGAGACCAAAGTTTACCGAGCATGGAGAAGTTTTTCGCTCCATCATTTCTCTGAAAATAATCCAGAAGAAATGGAATAGAATTAGGATCATCGCTAATAAAACCTATTACCTGAGAAACATTAGTCCAATAAGGTGCATAATTATCATCTTTGAGTAGTTCATAAAGTTTCGGCAGGTCATCTTTACTAAACATTTCACGTGTTCTGCCATACAATGGATCACCAAACTTTACATAATCACGGATATCTCTGTATTTTGCTCTGAACTCAGCTTCTGCCTCAGCAGCTTCTTTCAAACGAGCTGATTCTTCCTCATTTTTACCAATATTATCTTTCCCGACATCTCCATTTTTGGCTTCGTTAACGAGTTTGTCTATAAATTCTTCTGAAGTTTCGTCAGCTTTTACATTTGGGATGATACAAAACACAGTTAAAAAGAGTAAATTAGTAAAAAGAGTTGATTTGAACCTGTTTTTTGGGATTTGTTGATTTTTGCCAGTATTCATTTTTCTCTCCTTAATTTCCCACGCCCTGACAAAGATTTCTTGATATTTAGCTTAAAAAGGCGGATTCCATGTAAAATATGCACTTCTATCCATGTTCTTTCAGGTAAAGACGTTGAAAAACGGATTTAGTTACACAAAAATCCCAAAAAAATAAAAAAAATCCCGAAAACGCTACTCCTCAGCATTTCCGGGATTTATAATTAATTTAGAAAATATATTTACTATTTTTTACTTCAAAGAAGGAGCTTCCCAATCTATCCATTCAGCAGGTGCATCTTTGTAGTTACCATCAGTTTTTACAAAATTGGTTTCGCCTTCGCCGTCGAGAAGGAATTTAGTACAGAAAGCCTTCAATTCTTCGTTATCTATAAACTGGCAATGGCTATGGCCACCGTTTTGAACAAAGCCCATATTTTCAGGAACACCAAGAGCTTCCCATACTTTATGAGCCGCTACGCCGGTCACATAACACGGTTTGTCACCAAGCCAGGTTTGTGAAGAATTCTCAACCATTAATAATGGTCGTGGTGCACAAAGTGCCGCAACCATATGCTGATCAACAGGCAGCTTGGTAATCTGAAGACCAAATTCTTTGAAAATCGGAGCAAGCCATGTATTTTCATTTACGATTTGCCTTGCGGTCTGGACTTGCACGCCTGCTTCTAACATTTGATCAGCAACGCGCCAAGAACTAGCGCCACCGGAACCTGATTCGACTGGAATAGTCAGTGCGATTCTATCATCGAATACACCGCAAACAAGTGCGCCTTTTCCATTTCTGGAACATCCTGTAACTCCGAGTTTGGCCGGGTTAATTTTTGCTTCCGGAACCTGCTCAAGAGCATCAATCATTCGGCTAACGCCCCAGGCCCATGCTATCATAGAACTTCCCTGGTGGTCGCTGCCATATAATTCATAAAATTTTCCTTTTCCCCTGTCACCGGCATTGCCCTGTGCGCCAAGTTCATTATTTGGGAAGTTAATAACCGCAATACCAAGTTCATCCAGTATATTTTTCGGAAGAGTACTTCCACCTATACCGATAATTGCCGGGTATGGTGCCTTACCTTTACCTTCAGGCGGATAAGTAATCGAAACATCAAAAGAGATTGTTTTGCCGCCTTCTGTACAAGTTACAGTTAATGTATTTCGAGGGCCGCCTCCGCCCATCATACCACCCATCATTCCGCCGCCAAATCCGCCTCTTCTTGCACCTTGAGGTGCTGCTGGAGCTGCAGGGGTTGCAGGTGTATCAGCGGCTGCAGGAGCAGGTGTAAATTTTCCAGTAACTGATTCAGGTTTGCCAGGTAATGGACCATAAACATACTTCTGAACAAGCTGGCTGATTTCATATTTACGTTTCGGCCATTCGGCTTTGCTTGTCATACGAGAACCATCCAGAAACATAAATGGGTCCGGCAGTTTCTCTATAACAGGAAGATCGGAAGGAGCAGGCATATCAGCAACTATTGTCGATATCAACTTCATGTCTTTCTCTGTCAATGTCGCGGAACCTTTAGGAGCAACCGCACAAGACAAACCAAATAGAACAAAAAACAAAGTTACAAAAAGAAATTTTCGATACATACTCATTCTCCTTAAAATATTAATAATTCAACTTCCTTGAAATACACTTGCATTTTCTTATCCTGATTTCTATGAATTATAAACTTTTAATTTGTCGTCTTAAAAAGACTCAAATCAATAGCTTCGACCATTTTTTGGAATCCAGTCGGATTAAGATGCAAATGGTCGCCGCTGTCATATTCCGCTTTCAAGCGAGTCGGATCATTAGGATCACGGACCGCCGCGTCCATATCAATGACCGCGTCGAATTTTCCGCTTGTTCGTATCCAATTATTAATTTTCGCGCGGCCTTCTTCATTGCGATACTGGGAACCCATGAACGGCAGGATAGGTGAACCATAAATCTTTACGCCTTTGGCATGTGCCTTTTCAATGATTTGCTCATATACAGCGATTACCTGGTCGGCTTTATCAGGCATATTTCCACCGCCGCGATTGAAGCCAAAGCCGCCGCCGTTTCCAATGTCATTAACACCTTCGAGAACTATAACCCATTTTACTCCGCAGGGATCGAGTACATCATGCTCAAAACGCTGAGATACCGGAACTCCAAGACCGCCTGATGTCATTGTATTACCGCCAACACCATGATTCAATACACCAATTTTTGCGGTTTCAGGATTCGCATTAAGTCGACGAGCCAGGAAATCCGGCCAGCGATTGTCTTTATTGGTTGTACAGCCGCGACCGTCAGTAATCGAATCACCAAGTGTCACTACAGAAGCATAAGAATCATCGAGCCATAAATCTATCATGCTCAGATTATACCAGTGTTCAGTTTTTGTCGCCGATTCCATATTTGCAGCACTCACTAAATTACCCTGCTGTATAAATGATGTTGTCCTGGAACCGGGATGGCCGGTGACATTTGGCGATGTTGCACCGAAATAAATTGAAACGGCAAGGTTGCTTAGCGGCTCGACTTTGAATTCTAAAGCGTCGCAATAAACTTCTCCTCCGGCGGGAATTGTCACTGACGCCGAGCCATTGAAAGATAAAGCTTTATCCGTTGAAGTATCAATTTCGCTTGTTCCTATACCTTTTGATTTCGCGACATGAGCCGCTTTAATTTCTACTGGACTGTTTCCATATTTATTGGAAAACTGAATTCGCATTTTGCTTCCGCCCAGAGTGACATATACAACCTGTCTTAGTGTGCTGTCGGTTAATGTCGCTGGCGGATTGTTATTTCGTTCTGTCAATTGCTGAGAACTCGCCCATGTTGCAATCCAGCCTTCTTTCGCGGATGCTACATTGGATTTCACTGATGTACAGGAAGCACAAAGCAAAAGAACAACGACGATGATATTTAATTTCTTAAACATTCTCATTTTAACTCGATCCCCTTTCATCTGATAAAATAAACTGAATTTAACTGTCTGTAGTGCTGTTTCATCGACATATTATGGAACTGCAAAACCAGAGTTTTATTAATCAGACATTTACCATTTAAAAGGGGAAAAAACAATTTTTTTCTAATTGAATTGGCTAATTTTCAAAAAAGATAAAGCACAAGCAAACAAATTCTTCAAAATCGTTTGCAACATACTTCATTTTTTCACAAATTTTGCTTCAAAGGTCATGATTTGAATTTTTAGGCCAGTTTGAATTATTCACTCAAACTGATCGATTATAAATTAAATTGTGTAATAAACTTTGTTTTATCAAATACTTGATGCATTTTGTCATCCTGAGTGAAACGAAGGATCTGGCCTGC
Source organism: uncultured Pirellulales bacterium (assembly GCA_964567805.1). Taxonomy (GTDB): domain Bacteria; phylum Planctomycetota; class Phycisphaerae; order Sedimentisphaerales; family Anaerobacaceae; genus JAFGPS01. Next base: position 8,866 of record CAZMPL010000031.1, read on the forward strand.
GAATATTATTTAAGCTGCGATTGCAGATACTTACTCTATAGCCAGATACTTCACTTCGTTCAGTATGACAAAAGACAAATCGGTCAGTTTAAGTAAATATAAAAATGAGCTGATGAGTATTTTGTGCACTCACCAACTCATTTACTGATAAACTATTATTCTATTATTTAGTTACTTCCAATTCAATCGGGGCATATTCTACACGAATGTCCGGGTTGTAATATTCGTACACGACAGTTTTCGGTGTTTTGGCTTTCAATGGATATTTCGCCAATAACTGGTAATTAATCTTCACAGGTTTGCCGTGTTCGACTTCTCTCAGGTAAACAATTATCTGTCTGCCTGTTGTCGAGTATTTCTCGATAACTCCCTGCTCGGTAAGTTTGTTGAGATTCTCTGGAATCAAAGTAAATCCTGGAGGCAATCCCAAATCAACGATAATCATCTTTGCTTTTCCTGTACGATTGTTAGTGACAGTCGCGGTGACATTGATTATATCATCAGCGGCAAGTTGAGTCCTGTCGTATTCAAGGTCTATTTTCATAGGCTCTTCTCGCTGCTCAACTTCCTTCGGATAAGGCAAATAATACCTGCCGACAACCTGGTACAGCAATGAACCTTCTCCCTCGAATGAAAGTTCGATATTGTTATTGCCCATCTTTGTATATTCCTTCAAATCAACAAGCTGCAAAACGTCACTGTTATCCTGATTTACAATTATCGTGGAAACTTTATCGTTATTAATTTTGACCGCAATTTGAGCGTTTGTTCGTGCGGTTGCGCCGCGTTCCGCCATGAGCATTGCGCGAAGTGCCTGTATTGTAGCCTGTGTTGACTGCCATGTTCCGAACGCATCTTTTTTCTGAATAAGATAAGTAACGGCTTTGCTGACAGTTCCCAACTCGCGGCCGCACTTGATGAACGCCTGCACCGCAAGGCCGGTCACTTCGATGTTACCAGCGTCACCGGTTCCGAACGTAGGTGTTTCGGAATTAAGCTCCCAATAGACTACATCGTCTTTTTCTTTTCGCATATCATGCAGCGTTTGAAGAGTATCGAGTGTAGTTTTATCATCAGCACTAACCGCGGCCAGTGCATTGACGACCAGAACACGCGCGTAAACATCTTTCATATCATCCAGATGATTTTTGATATAATTAATTCCTTTCTGTACTTCCGGGCCTTTGTAATCGGTTGAAGCCAAAGCCCATGTAATATATGCTGTATTGCGAAGCACGTCATCAGTGAATTTATTGATTGCGCCTTCCTGAATTCCGCCCTGTGCAGGTTTATATGAGCCGTCGTTTTCCTGCTGCCTCGCAAGCCATTGCTGTGTCCTGCTGATAATCGCCGGATCGACTTCATAGACTTTGCTCATATCATAGAACTCCATCAGGCCGTAAGCAGTTAGAATTCTATGCGCCGGCGTATTTCCGAACCATTCGAAACCGCCGCCCGGAACTTCGTAAGACACAAGTCTCTGGTAACCCGCGTTGATAAATCCTTCTGCTTTCATCTGCAATTCAGGTGTGATTTTGCCTGTGCTTTTCATATAATCCATAACCAGCACATTCGGATAAGTCATCGAAGAAGTCTGCTCGAAGCAGCCGCCCGGCATACGAAGCATATTATCCAATCCCTCGACTACCTGTGAGAGAACTCCCGGATAGACTTTTACAAAAATCTTGCTTGCGTCATCGATTGCCTTGTCGGGAATACTGATTGTATGAGTGATAGTTCCTTTGAACCTGCCGCTTTCGTTGGCAAGAAATTCCTTACCATCCGGAACGATTTCGACCGAACGTGCGACCGCATCGCTCTTTTTCGTACCTCGCGCGGTAACTGTAAATTTCTGGAAACCGATTCTTTTTGCGACTATAGTGAAATAAACCGCTCTTACTTCCGAAGGAGCAAGCGTGACAGTTCTTTCTCCCAAATCTTTCAGCTCGAACCAGTCTTCTTTCTGAACGGTTAAGTTTATAGTCTGGTCGGTTTTGAGATAATTATATATCGCGACCGGAACAGAGACTTCATCGTTTTGAGTAAGTGACACAGGGAAATCGATATCGACGAAGAAATCCTGGAATACATTTATTCCCGCAGTTGTCGAACCAAGCTGCCCACGTAATGACGAAGCCATGCAGCTAAGCCGCCATGTTGTAATCGAGTCGGCTATTGGGATATTGAGAACTGCTTTACCCGAACCATCTGTAATCACCGCCGGATTGAAGTAAAGCGTTTCGGGGAAATATTCACGAACACGAATCGGGCTTGCTGCAGCCGAACCAGTCGTTATTGTACTAGCAACTACCTGTACCGGTATCGGTGCACTTGCATCCTCGACCATATTCTTAAATAACATTCCACCAGCGCCGCCTCTTCCGCCTCCCATCATGCCTACATTTCTTCTTACGGCACCATCAAGTTTAAACTTCCCATCTGTATCAAATGACCACATATTCAATGGATAAGGTAATGAAATATCATCAATGGTATTCCATTTCCCGTCAATTCCCGCTGAAACTATAACAACAGGAGAATATATTTGTGCGTCAACAATCCATTGGCCCGTTATTTTGAATTCATTGCCCCATGGATCAAGAGAGTCTTTCTTATTAAGGTCATTTTCTTTGACAAGATCTGCAATAGTAGGACCATTTTGAACTCTTAATCGTCCATTACTTGTATTATGCCTGTTTCGGAATTGATTCAGAGCGGTTTGTATTTTCTGGTATTGCGGCATAAGAAGACTTGTCATTTTGTTTTGATACTGTGTGTCCTTATTGTTTTGCTGATATGTATTAACATTAAGAGAATAATCGCCAGTTCCTTTAGCGGACGCGAAAAGAACACGAGCCGCTTTTTCGCGAACCTGATTGTCACCCCCACGCAATATCGGCTGTGGTGTCATTATCTCGTCTATTTCGTAACCGTGAATTTCATAACGAGGCGCAGCAATTTCCTTTTCGAGATAGAAATAAACTTTCTCCAGGCCGGGCTGCATTTCCTGAAGCGCAAATACCGCTTCATCCACTACCATAACACCGAGTGCCGATGCAGTTCCTTTTCCCGATTTATTCGTTACCTTGAAATTGATTTTCGCTTCGCTTCCCGGAAGATATGTATCGCTGTCACCCGCTACTTCTATTTTCAAATCATCCGCCGGGTCAACAAGCACAATTTTCCTGTCACGAATTATCACACCGTTCCTGCCAATTATGTACGCGTTAACCTGCACTGTTCCGGCAAGAGTCGCATCGAGAGAAATAGTATCAGATGCCTTGCCATTTTTCAAATCGAGTGTGCGTGTCAAATAAGTCTGTTTGTCTTTAATCAAGTCGATATATACCGAACCTGTTTTACGTGTCGATACAATTGAAATAGATGATTTGTCACCAACTTTATATAAACTTTCATTCGTTCGGACAATAATTGAGTCGTCATCATTTTGAGATTTGCTTTTTATCTCGATATTCGCGTTTCCGGTTTGTCCCTTCGAATCTTTCGCGGAAAGTGACATTGTAAAACCTTCCTGTTTCGCATCGATTGTAATCTCACCAAAACCGGAATTATCAGTATCTATCGTCTTTTTTCCGCCCGGTGCGTTTTCCCATACAATTCTGCATTTCGCGGGAGTCGAATCGGCATAAGTCGAAACAAGATAAATTTTATTTTCAAGTCCCGGAACCAGCTCGCCGCTCTCCGCAACCGCGGCAATAACGATTGGAGAGGCTGTTACACTGATATTCTTTGTAATTGTTTCCTTATGGTCCGCCGTATCTGTTACGGATATTTCGAATTTCGCGGACGCTTTTCCCGCTTCCAATGGCTGGCCTACAAAGTTTTCCGGTAATTTTACCTTGAAAGAATAATGCCCGTTTTCATCTGTTTTGCCTTCGATAACCTGAAAATCATCGTATGCTATATCGAATTTCGAACATTTCACCTGAACTTTGCCGGAAGATACAGGCTTGCCGAAAAAGTAATCGACCTGAATGTCACCTTCTACCGTTTGTCCCGGCTGATAAAAACTCTGGTCACTCTTGAAATTCACTTTGAACTTCGGGAGAACATATCGCTCAACTGTTACTGTTTTTTCCTCTGTCATACCAGCGGCTATCGAACGGATTTTATATGTCCCCATATTCAATTCGTCGGCCAATACGAAATCCACAAACGATATACCGTACTCATCGGTTTTCGCGGATTTTTTGAAAACCTTATTACCCTTTGCGTCTTCCACTTCGAAAACAACATCAGAATCCGCAAGAGGTTCCATATCCGGATGGGACAGACTCAAGGCTCGTATATGAATAGTTTGTCCAGGCTGATAGAGCGGCTTATCGGTTGTTAGAAGTGTACGCAAAGCACTGCGTATCTGAATAATTTCCTCTACTGTATCTTCGGCGGTTGCTGTTTTTACTACAACTTTCAGTTTCGCGTTTTTAATTACCATTTCAGGCATTGCAATACGAGCGGCTACTTCGCCTTCCGCGTTGGATTTTCCGCTGTATTTGGACAGAACGTTTCCATCCTGTGTCAACTCGACGGAAACATCAGCTTTTTCAATAAAACCGCCGGAAGCCCTGTCTTTAATTATGATTCGTATTACAGGCGCGGTTCCGGCAATGAATTCTCTCTGGCCAAGCACGGTTGTTTCAAGAACTTCACCGACAAAGAGCATACTTCTTTGCCTGAACTCCTGGTTCGAGTCGTACCTGTATCGCAGATAATAATTGGGAAGGTCATCCGGATTTATTTGCCCATAGAGTGTCACTTTCACAGGCTTTCCACTATGTCTTCGAGTTACTTTCGCCAGCATATCGCCATTGAGGTTCAGCAATTCGACTTCGAGCAGGCCGCCCCCGCCTGTCGGCTTGAGAAATTCAAGCTCAATAGATTCGGATGTAACCTGTTCGAGTGAAACATCCGAACCAATCTGTTTTGCATTCGGATTCGCGGCTTCGGTATTAATTGAAACCAATACAAAAGCAATAATTAATACCGCTAAACTTATCCCTGCCATTTTCTTTTTCATTTTCCTATCCTTTCATATTTTAGTTATATACGCTGAATTATAACCTTTATATATATTTAAGACGGAAAATAACACAATTGGTTGACGAAATATGGATAAAATTTTGCATCATATCCATATTTCGACATAACTGCTTGATATGCAAGTATTAATGAATTGTAAAAGATTTGTAAAAAAATTAATGTTTTGATTTTATAAATACATAATTTCAACATTCTACAAATCATATCTGAATTTGATATAATTTTTGACAAAAAACTGCATTTTTGCTATAATAGCACTGTTTTAATAAAACTTTGGTTTGTTAAAATCCGTTTAGAAAATAGGAGCTTGGGAAAATGCCGCGAAAAATTATTAAAAATGTCGTATTAACAATCTGTTTATTACTAACCACTTTATCAACCTCTAAAGCAGAAACTGAATACTTCAAATTACCCTATGAAAACATAAGTGGTGTAACCGCAATAAGCAGTACAAAAGGTCAAGACCCACATGATACAATAAACGAAGCCGGACTTAGAATAGATCCGAATTTCCCGAATCGTCATTCAATGAATATGGGTTCATGGTCGAGTTCAGGAACGGATACCGAGCCGGTCTGGATTCAGTATGATTTCGATAAGCTCTATAAGATTAACCAAATGCTGGTATGGAACTATAATCATATGTATTATTACCGTAACGGCTTCAAGGACGTTCTTGTCGAGTATTCAGAAGATGGCCTGACATGGAATGCTGTACCCAATGTCAATACCTTCAATAAAGCACTGAATTTTTCAACTTATGAGTATAATACAGTAGTTGATTTCAATAATGTTATAGCCAAATCAGTTCGTATAACAGCGTATTCCAACTATGGAACCGGCGGTGGCGGTGTAGGAGCCAAGTCGGGTTTGAGCGAGGTTCGTTTCATGGTTGACACATACACCCCAACAACTACATTAACAACTTCATCGACATCAGGCGGAAGCATAACAATACCAGGCGAAGGCTCATTCGATTATACGATAGGAACAGAAGTCTCCTTAACCGCAACACCCGAGCCACATTACCATTTTGTGAATTGGACAGGCGCAGTAGCAAATCCGAACTCAGCAAAAACAACCGTAAAGATGATAGACAATATAAATGTTACCGCGAACTTCGCAATCGACCAATTTCTCTTAACTGCTACATCTTCAAGCGGCGGTTCTGTAACCTCACCAGGCGAAACTCCGACCTATTATGACTACGGAACAGATGTAAACCTCGTCGCAACCCCAGACCTAAACTACCATTTCACAGGATGGACTGGACCAGTTGTAAACCCAAGTTCAGCAACAACCACCGTGAAAATGACAGACAATGTAAATGTTAAAGCAAACTTCGCGATTAACAAATACAATCTAACCCTGGAATCTTCAATCGGTGGCTCTGTAACAGAACCAGACGAAGGAACACATGAATATGAAGCAGGAACACTTGTTAATATTACAGCAAGCCCTGACCCGAATTTCATATTCAAAAACTGGACTGGAGAAGTCACGGACTCAAATTCTGCAACAACCTACATAACAATCAATTCGGATCAAATTGTTAAAGCAAACTTCGAAACAACGCAGACAATTTTAAATGTAGGCGAACAAGATCCAAACGACCCGAATGAAAATCTTATAGAAAGTCTTCAGGATGCAATCGATGTCATACCAGACGACGTCGAGGTCACGATAAAGATAAAACCGGGAACTTACTACGGAAGTATAACATTAAAAGACAATCTCATATTACAAGTAAGTGAACCGAATAATCCAAGTGACCCGAATGAAAACATATTTGTAACAATAGTTGGCGACCCCAACACCTCGGCAATTCAAATAACAAATAGCAAAAGTTCAACATATTTGTTAGAAAAATTCGTGATACTAGGAGCAACAGACGGCATCTCCTGCGATGGAAACAACATCACATTGAAAAACTGCATCATTGAAGGAAATAAAAATTACGGAATATCAGTCTACGATTCTAACAACATTGGAATAATAAACTGCACAGTAACCGGAAACGGCTCCAACGAGATAGACGGAGGCGGAATCGGAATTTGGGACAACAACAACGTAATAATCGTCAACACTATCCTCTGGAACAACTTCCCGCAAAATGTAAAAACATGGTCAGGAAAAGAACCAACAATTTCTTACTCTTGTACAGACTTTGACCCGTTGTTCGCTGCAAACGGATACTGGGCAGATGTAAACAACACAAACATAGTGGTCGAACCTAACGATCCTAACGCAACATGGATTGACGGAGATTACCACTTAATGTCTGAATACGGCAGATGGGATGCAAATATTAAAGCTTGGATATATGACCTGGACCAGCTTGAAAGCCCATGTATTAACGCCGGAGATCCAACACACTCCATAGGAAATGAACCTCAGCCAAACGGCGGTATAATAAATATGGGCGCTTATGGTGGAACCAGTCAAGCCAGTAAGAAAGAAGAATAATCTGCGGATATATCAACTTTATTGCATATTAGTTTTTAAATTGTGAATTTCAGGAATTCTTTCGCGAGGGCTTTTGTGTATTGGCCGGGTTTGCCATCGCCAATGATTTTGTCATCGAATTTGACTACAGGAACAATATCCATAGTAGTAACCGCGATGAAAAGCTCATCACAGGAAGCTGCCTGCTGAGGCGTAAGAGAATTATCGACAATTTCCAGACCTACATTTGCGGCGGCTTTTACTACGAATTTGCGGGTAATCGAAGGCAGAATATTTGCCGAAAGCGGCGAGGTTTGCAGTTTCTTATCGTGAATCGCGAAAAATGCCGAAGCCGCTCCTTCTGTTATGAATCCTTCGTCATTCACAAAAACTGCTTCTACAGCACCTTTTTTCGCCGCCGCTCGCCGGGCCATTACGTTTGGAAGCAGGTTTAATGATTTTATATCACAACGTTTCCATCGCTGGTCGGGATATGTAATTACATTGATACCATTGGTTTTCAATTTGGAAGAATCGTCAAGCTGTTTTACGGTCAGGAACAAATTCGGTACTAAACTATCGCTTCCGACATGATTTCGCGGCCCTGAACCCCGTGTTACGTGAAAATATATATATGCGTTGGAAATCGCTGCTTTTTCAAAAGCCTGAAGAATCTTGTCGCGAACCTGTTTTATATCGACTTTTGTTATTTCAATCGCCTTTAAACTGGCCTCAAAACGCTCAAGATGCTCATTGAGTGCGAAAATCCTGCCGTTATAGCTTCGTATAACCTCGTAAACTCCATCACCAAAAAAAAGCCCCCTGTCCAAATATTCTGGACCTAATTCTTCATAAGGAAGCATTTTATCATTCAATATCGCAATTTGCATAAAATCGCCCCTGCAAAAATATAACATCTTACTATATAAGGACTTACAAAACTTTCAACATCCTTGTTTATTCGATTACATATCGTATCTTATAAAGATAAAATATGCAATACAGTTCGCAAATTAATTAATGTTATGTAGAACAAAAAATTTTCTTTACAAAAAGGAAGAAATATGTAAAATAATCGTTTTGTCATGAAATTAACAAGATGAAGCTATAGGAGCTTTTAAGAATGTACGCAGTAATTGAACAAGGTTCGAAGCAGTATAAAGTCGCCGAAGGTGACTGTATAAAGATTGAATTAACAGATGTATCACCGGAAGCCACTACAATAGAGCTGGATAAGGTCCTACTGATCAGTGATGACAAAGACGTGAAAGTAGGTACCCCCTATTTGAAAGGCGCAAAAGTTATCGCTTCTTTCCAGGCAACCGCCGAAGAGTCTGTAATAAAAGATAAAAAGCTCTATCCGATGTATTTCAGAAGACGCAAAAACAGCAAGAAACGCATTGGTCATCGCCAGAAACATCTTCAGATTACAATCGACAAAATCAAGGCTTAAAGAATCTTTCGAAACAAATTAATCACAAAACATATTCAAAATAACAAGCTTGAATATGTTTTGTGTTGTTTTAAAATGCCTCAAATTTGCTCCGAACAATTGCAGCCTTAAAAATGCACTCTAACTGAGCATACTTTTTAAAATGTTAGAGACACCCAATAATCAGATTAAAATAAAAACCCGCCGATCTATCGAATATCTTCGATTACGATTCAGGGCAAGCTTGAGCTGAACCATAACAGCGGGTTTTATTTCCTCACTCACTGACTCTACACCATTAAAATGCCTGTTTATATATAAAGACGTAGCATCTCTGATTTCGTTACACTATTTTTCGAAAAAATATGAAAAATTCTTTTTCCCGCCTTAAAAACGCGTTTTTGTAAGGTTAGCCTTCCATTTTCGCTTTTTATCTTATTTTAGTATCGGTAACACTTTCCAGAATTTCATCCGACAAATTAATTTATATAGTTTCATACAAGTTCAAAAATGCCGCCTGTGCCACAAACCCTATTAATAGTATTGAAAATGCGATATTTCGTTTCATATCTCTAATTCATGCACTATTTTTTCGAATAATACACTTCATAATCCAGATAATTAAAGCCATACATACCAAAAAAGGGGCTTTAAAGTATATATGTCATTCGCAATCTCTATTACTGAACTCTATTATAAATATAATGTTTTAAAAAAATGCA
>CAZMPL010000032.1:0-18443 GCA_964567805.1 uncultured Pirellulales bacterium
TAACCGCATCCACATGGGTTGCACAAAGGGGCGTTCCAGTAGCAACAAAGTTCGGCTTAATGATAATCTGCTTGTCTTGTATGCCTTTCTCAATAATGTCTTTGAGAGGTGTCATAACCTGATTTATCATTTCTCGCCGGTCGGTTCCTGTAACAAACGATACTTTGCTCCTTTGAGGCAGAATGCTCGTACTTGGTGCAACAGGCTCCACTGCAACACTATTAGTCGAATGCTGATTAAACAATATACCAGTCGAGAATAACAGAGTTCCTTTAAGGAAATTTCTTCTTTCCTTTAGTTGTTCTGAAACGGCTTGAAGATTTTTAGAATGGTTCATTTTTTGTTTATCCAAGTACAATATAGCATTAAAAATAACGAATAACTTAGTTGTTATATCATGTTAGAATTTAAATTTTCAGTACTATGATAATATCAAATGTATTAAAAATAAAACATTAGAAAGCTAAACGCAATAGTTTTAAGTATTGTCAGAAAGGATGGGCATAAAAAATGTGATTTTTTCTATTAATTGAAATCCGGATTTCACAAATAAGGAGACCAAGTGTCCCAGTAGCGATTAATTTCTGTCATGTCAAATCTCATGTTATAGTATAATAAGAAAAAATACCTCTATGACTTTGAGTTTAAAAGCACCACGGTGCAACTGTCGTATGGGTAAACCTGCTGAATTGGCTGGCCTAAGCGATCGAACAGAGCCCGAATATCGTCTTTGGTTCTATAGGGCAATGACTCGATGGCTGCGTCGATCAGTGCTTGAGGATTGTCCACCTGCTTCCACATTTGCATTAGTTTTTTAGATGCTTTCTTCTCTTTCCTAGGCAGGAACATCTGATAAAAGAGAAACTCTCGCATAATCTGAAAGATACCCATCTGTGTCTCCTTGCGGATGGCTTTGGCAGCCTTCCAAGGAGAGAGCCTGCTCATCTCGTATATCTTCCTCTGGGTAAATACGCCGTCACCTGTAATCAGACCAATGCGTCTGGAAAACCTCTCGGCAGCCGGGTGTGTCCCAAAGAATGCCACGAGGACCTTACCGGTGTCTTGTGTCACGCGTCTGGCTTCATTCACGATCAATCCGATCTGGCTTTCATCGACCATGAAGTCGACTACACCGGTTGCTATGATTGTCGTATTGTAAGTCTGGTTCGCAAATGGTAGCTTTCTGGCATCTGCTTCAATGAGCTTCAAGCCTCTCCGTATATATGCATATTGGATCATCTGGGGGCTCAGATCGACTCCATCAACCTTGTGGCCTAACTTCAGTAATTGCTCGACAAGCAAGCCCTGACCAGCGCCAATAATCAGCACTGGATCCGAAATGATCCCACTTAATTTCTTTATGTTGTCTAAATCTAAATGGTTATCTTCTAAATAAGAAAGATAGGGAGCCCAAGTGTTCCAGAATCTTGCTATGTCTGCCATATCAAATTTCCTGCTATAATTTAAGAAATAATTTCTCTATGTTTTATGGCTCAGAAGCACCACAGTACAACTGTCATATGGATAAATCCGCTGAATCGGCTGGCCCAAACGCTCAAACAACGCGCGAATCTGTGGTTCGAGCCGGTATGGGAGCTGTTCGGGAGTAGTCTCAATGATAACACTCGCGTAGTTCTCTCTTCGAACTCTCTTCCAAAGTTGCGCCCATGCCTTACTTGATCGCTTCTCCTTCTTGGGCAAGAACATATTCCCGCGAATGAAGACGCTAATACCACCGATAATGCTAACGTTGGATTCCCGCTTAAGAGCGGAAATGAACTCTCTTGAATTCATGCTCATAAACTCGTATGTTCGTTTGGCTCGCCAGGAGTCATTGTCCGTAATGACACCTATGTACTTCATGAGTTTCTCTGCCTTGGGGTGGAATCTATAGAAAGCAAGGAGTGTCTTTCCATTGGCAACAGTGACTCGCCTCGCTTCGGTGACGATGTCTTTGATTTGTTGCTCATCGTCCATGAAATCGACAACACCTGTTGCCACGACGACCGTCTGGTAGCTGCCATCTGCAAAAGGCAGTTTCCTCGCGTCTGCACAAATCAAATCGATATTTCTTCTCTCTTTTGCGCACTTGATCATCTGAGGAGACAGGTCCACACCGTCAACCTTGAATCCTTTCTGTAATAACTGTTCCACCAGTAAACCATGGCCAGCTCCGATGACGAGGACAGGATCAACAATATCAATTGACAGCTTTTGTATACCCTCGATATCGAGCATGCTATCTTCAAAGTATGACCAGTATGGTGCCCATGTTTCCCAGTAGCGATTCATGTCTGCCATGCCAATACTCCTGTTATAATAAGTTACCTATATCACACATTTCCTATTCAATGAAAGAACGGGAACTACTATCTCTACATTCTGTTATCGTTGGTTTCAATATGGCGAATCTGAGTTGGAAAACCGTGACTTTAGAGGCCGAATTACTTCTTGAACGAGATAACGCCTATTTTACTTGCCAGTCCGAGTATGTCGTCTTCTTCCCATTCCTCCACGATTTTCCCATCCTTGATGCGGGATATAGTAATTCCAGTGACAGTGACCTCTTTACCGGTAGCCGGTGTTCCCATGAAATTGCCCTTGTGGGTGCCATGCATCGTATAACGTGTGACAACCTTGTCACCTTCCGCCACCATATCCTCGATTGTGTTATGGAGATCAGGGAAACCAGTGTTGACTTGCTTAAGTAATTTCTCGATATCATCGCGATTAAGAGGATTAGCCTCCCAAGGCGCATGTCCGACGTACTCTGGTGACAGGAATTCTTTGATCCTCGGACGATATTCAGCCATCGGAAGTGAGATCATCTCTCGGACAAGAGCTTTGTTTTGCTCCAATTGTATCGAATTGGAAGAAGAGCACCCTGGGAAGAGTATCCCTGCCGTTATGACATACAACACTGTTAAAACACTAAAACCTTTCATTGTAATACTCCTTTCTATAACATTATTGATTTTCAAATCGTTCATATGGTTATGTACCAGATTCCACAAATGGGTCTGTCCATAGTAACCTTTCTTATAATTGCAACTTACTAAATTAGTAATTTCCAAATATCTTATTGAACCGAAGAATTATTTTCTGCTTGCAGCAAACTTAAAATCTTCTAAAAGAGCAAAAACATTTTCAACTGGTGCATTAATAACTATATTTAATTCAGACTTTATCGTAATGCTTCTACTTGTGGCAAGGATGAACGAGTAGCTTTATAGTAACAGGACGAACCCGACTAGCCTGAGGTTAATCTGGTCTCATGGGTTGTGCATTTACTTTGACTTTAACTATATCAGAGTCCGACAAAAAGGCGATTCATTCCCGTATTTTTATCTGCTGCTCCAGGCGGCCTTAGCCCCTATTCCCAGCGAAATCAAAGACAACACAAAAAAAATGATACCCCATTGGATGCCTACAGTGTCTGAAAATACTATACCAAATCCGATGGGTATAGCTGCCCACAGAGTCGTTCCTACCAGCAGTACCACCCACGTGGATCGGTTTCCACTTCTATAGCTGGTGAACAGGATAAACAAGGCAAACAATGCTCCGATCAGCCAGCCAACGTAAGACATCATCACGAGATGGCAATAGAGAGATGCCTGAAGAGGTTGCTGCGAGGAAAAGTCGCTCCATGATTGCCCTAAGTATTGCTCAAAGATCCAACTCGTTGTTAAGGATGGTTTGGCGAAGGATACCAGGCAACCTAAGACTGCCCAAGCCAGTATGCCTATTACCAAAATGGCCTTTGAGATTTTAATGAGTTTATTGTTTTCCATATTGTGCTCTAATTTTCTTATTAGGATGTCATGTTAGCAATTTCGTACAAAACCACCGACTATCCCTGTGCCTCGAGCCTGGCCTTGATGTTGTCGAGATTGGTTTGAAACTCTCGTTCGTTCAACTTCTTGAGCAGGGATTCGGCAAGTTTGCCTATAAGCGGGATGGGAACCTCGTACTGGCAGACAATCGAAAGCTGGCATCCACCCTCACGGGGTTGTATCTGGTAGGTTAGGGATCCCTTCTTGCCCATTACCTCGTACTGTTCAGAATACATCTTATTCAGAATGAACTCAGAGACAGTGGTATTTAATGACAGACGCACACCAGCCATTTTGTATAAGCTTGTGTAGGTCATGCCTTTGCCCTTTCCCTTAATGTCCCGTACCTCAATGACACTCGGCACGTCCTCAATGGCATTCATGGGATTACTCACCCGGGCAAAAACCTGCTCGGGTGATGCTTTGATCTGGACACTCAATTCTGACTTAATCATGATTTATTCTCCTTTTCTTTCTATGAGTTATTGTGTGTACACTGCTTCAAGATGCAGCCGCTTCTGCCTTTGCCTCGAGCCTCGCCTTGAGATTCTCCACCACCATTTCCCATTCCCGTTGGTTCGTCTTCTTAAGTAGAGATTCCGCGATTTTACCAATAAGGGGTATGGGAATCTCATATTGGCCACACGAATATAGGCGACAGCCGCGCTCTGTGGCCTCAAAGTGGTGGGAATAGGTCATCTTGTCAGCATGAACCTTGATTAATTTATTCGGCACATACTCAATAACCTCGCAGGGTACGGACATGTGAATACCTGCCATCTTGTAGATCATTGTGTAGGTCATTCCCTTGCCATGGCCCTTGATGTCCTTGACCTCCACTGCGCTGGGCAGGTCCTCAAGCATGTTCATCGGATCGCTTAGATGTGCAAATACTGTCTCCACCGGCACATTGATCTCTACATTTGTCTCAGACTTTATCATGATTTGCTCTCCTTTCTTTATGGTTATGGTGTGACATTTACTAATTCTGGTTTATGTTAGATGCTGTTTCACGATAGAGGTTCTCGACTTCCTCCGCGGTGAAGCCGTAGCTGTAGATGCGCACATCATCGATGGCTCCATTCCAGTGACGCAGCCAGAATCTCTGCAATTCAGGATTCGTGCCGATGTACAACGGCTTATTAGTCACTCTCATTGGCTCTGACGCAATTTCTTTATCATCAAGTCGCCCATCTGTATAAAACTGGAGATACACTCCATCATATACACCAACTACATGGTGCCAGTGTCCATCATTCAAGCGGGTCTTGCCAAAAACATTGTTGGTGCTAATGGTCTCTGTTTTGACTCCTCGGCAATAAAAATCCAATGAGTCTGTTCGCCAAAACCGTTCAAAACCCCAATCAAGCCCTTTAGCCAATACGGATTGGCATGAGCGATCATATTTATTGACTTTAATCCAGCATGCCACCGTTATACCACGTCGGAAAATAAAGTCAGGGCGATTGCCGATCTCGATATATTCGTCAATTCCGTTAAATTGAAGAGCGTTGTCCACGGGGCCAAGAACGATTGAGACCTTACCACTAACTTTACCGTGATTGTTTGCAGATGAATCCAGGACAGAATCAGAGGTGACTTCATCAAGTTTATACCATGCGACCAGCGGCTTGGTTTCAGATGTATGGAATGGCTTTCCCGACTGATAGAGATCCAAACGTGCTTCAAGTTCTTTCTGCAGCAGGGAATCCTCTTTACGCACACTATTGAGTGCTTTCTTCTGCCATATCACAGCCGCTTCATAGTCAGCGGCCTCCGCATAGGCAGCGGCGAGAGTACTCAAGTAAGTGGAATTAGACCAATTGTCTATCTGACATGCTCGAGTAGCATTCTCGACTGACAGGGCGCCATTGCGATATCTTTGATCCTCATTTGTTGCCTGCAGGTCGGCCAGATCATGAAAGGCTTGAGACAGGTTTGGATCGTATCGAACAGCCGTGCCATAGTCGCTTAGTACTTTATCAAGTGCTCCACTTCGCTCATGTGCGTGTCGCCCACGTAGGTAGTAGGCACGACCTATTGCTTTGGCTGCGCTGTGTTCCAGACTGAGAACTCCAGCTGATAACATTCTATCCAGCGATTCACGCGCTGTGTCCAACTCATTTGCGTCCATCGCAGCCCAGATATTATCCACTTGGCTGCCTGCCTCTCCGAGCAACCTCTCGGTTTGGTAAAGGAGTCGTTCATAGGGTTCGTACACGAGATCATTTTCACGACAACGATGTCTAAGTAGATCCAACGCTGTTTGTGCTTCTTGAGATCGACCCATCTTTTGCAGAGACATGGTTATATAGGCCAACTCAGGTATGCGTGATGGCTTGTTGAGAAATGAATGCCGCAATTCGTCTGAACGTCTAAGACGAGATAGAGCTTCTTCATAATCACCGATTTGATAGGCGGCGATTCCTCGGTTTGTCAATTCCTTGATGAGCATGGCCATACAATTCAGAGCATCTGCCGTAATATTATGCTCTTTTCCCAATGCGAGACGAGTCATATCCACCGATTCAGTCAGTATTCGATCTGCTTCACTGAGTTGACCAAGTCGCAGTTCAATAACACCGAGGTTGGTCATCGTGACCAGAGACAATGGATCTTTTTTGCCTAATTCTTTAATACGAATGTCCGCTGCTCGCGTCATTTGGTCAAGAGCATCTTGATATTCTCCAACACTCTGGAAGGCCATTCCCATGGCACCATGGGCGGATGCCCTCAAGAGAGGCGGTGTATTAGTGTCCTTGTTCAACTCCTCAGTTGCCGCCCATAAGGCGTCCTTAATCGACACATTACGTACAATACCGCCCCACTCGATATCGTTGGGATATGTATCCCAGTTGCCAAAGAGTATCATTCTTTTGGCTGTGCTGAGATTCCTCTCCGCTTCGTCTTTAGCCGCTTTAGCCTCAGCCTGCCCTTGTTCTGCCAGTTTACGTTGTTCATTTGCTGTGTTTTCAGCCGCTTCGGCTAATACCCGCTGTTCTTGAGCAACTTTTTCTGCATCTTCAGCTTGTATACGAGCAGCGGCCTCTCTCCGGCGGGCATCTTCAGCCCTAAAATACATTGCCGTACTTACAATCAAACCTATTATTATTGCCGCCGCTACAAGAGCAACTGTGGCGACAGAACCTGCGTGTTTTTGCACGAATTTTTTAGTGCGGTATATCGCTGTTTCGGGACCGGCAATCAGAGGCAAGCCATTCAGATAATTTCGAACATCATCAGCCATTTCCGAGACCGACCGATAACGTCTGCATCTGTCTTTTCGCATTGCTTTTAATGGAATCCACTCTAACTCTCTATGTAATCGTCTGGCTAATGGTACAACCTGTGTGCAGCGGCTGGTAGCGATGGTCTTGGCCTGTTCGCCCAGACTTGTCAATTTTATGCTCGGTGAAGCAGGTTCTACCTCACGAATCGTACGCTGTATCTCAGCGAAACCACATCGTCTAAAAGATTCTTCTTCAAATGGAAGAACTCCTGTAAGCAGTTCGTACAATACTACTCCAAGTGAGTAAATATCGGAACGTATATCTATATCCTGCGTTGCTAAGTCTACCTGTTCCGGGCTCATATATTCAGGAGTTCCAAGCAACTGTCCCTGGAAAGTAACACAGGTTTTATCTGTAAGCGGCTGCGTAATAGCCTTGGCTATCCCGAAATCAATAATTTTGGGTACTGGTTTATCATCATGAACAGATACGAGGATATTGGACGGCTTTATATCACGATGAATAATCCCCTTCTGGTGTGCGTGATGAATGCCCTCACAGACCTGTTCGAATAATCTAAGTCTCTGTTCGATGCTCAGCTTTTTTTCATCGCAGTATCGCGTGATAGACATACCCTTGACATATTCCATCACAAAATAAGGTCTTCCTGTTTCAGTTGTACCTGCATCAAACACACGAGCAATATTGGGATGGTCCAGTATCGCTAATACCTGCCTTTCCGCCTCGAAGCGTGCAATAACCTGTTTTGAATCCATGCCAGGCTTGACAATTTTCAGCACGACTTTACGTCTTACAGGCTCTTTCTGCTGTGCCAGATAAACCAAACCCATTCCGCCTTCACCTATAAGTTGTAGTAATTCATAACGACCTATTTTTGACCCAGGCTTTTCATAGACATGAGAACTGTCAAGAGTGACTTTCGGACCACTCGGTAGTGTTTTAAGAAAATCACCTGCCTGCTCGTGTGCGTTAATCAGCGATTCAACTTCTTTGCGTAATTTCTCATTTTCTTTGCAGATTTTGTCCAAATAGGCCGCTCTTTTAGTTGGGTCAGCTATTTCGATCGCTTTATTGAAAATTTCTTCCGGATTTAAGCTATTAGTTTCCATATAATAGTTCCTTTAATAACTCCCAGTTTTAGATATTGTTCAGTATTATAGTCCAAATTCTCATAAAAAAACTAAAAATCTTAGTATTCTTTACCAACAATTATTTTTATTTTCTCCCTCTATTAAGTAATGCGCCGTCTGAGACCAATTTGGGCCAAAAATTTTATAAAAAAATGAAATTTATGGGAAATTCTTGTGAAGTGTGGACAATATCGCGGAAATTTTAAGAAAAAACGTTGTTACGTGCTGGCTTTGATCTGTCTGTACAGCCACGCTCGAGCATATATCCAGTATCTTTTCGCCGTTGTTTGAGAAAGCCCAAGCGAGTCAGCTGCCTGCTCCAGCGTAAGTCCGGCAAAATAGCGAAGTTTGACAAGGTCAGCTTTTACCTTATCTGTATTATCGAGTTTAGCAAGAGCTTCGTCCAAAGCAATCATTTCCTCCGAAGGTATATCAATTGCAATCTCTACATCATTGATATCAGCCTTTTGTTGGCCACAGCCATGTTTTAACCGCTGCTTGCGACGGGCATTATCAATAAGAATCCGCCTCATAGCTTCTGCTGCCGCGGAGAAGAAAAGCGTTCGGCTGTTCCAATTCGGAGCTTCTGAGCCAACTAAACGGATATATGCTTCATGGACTAATGCCGTAGCCTGAAGTGTCTGGCCCGGCAATTCGTGTGACATCTTATGAGCAGCCAGGCGACGAAGCTCCTCATAAACCAGTGGTAGTAATTTATCCGCGGCTTTCGCGTCACCTTGTTCGATTGCAGTTAAAATACGTGTAACATCTGTCATACTGTATTCCAGAAATCAGATCATTATCGAAACTCAATTAAAGCGTAAACTTACATTCTCTAGGCTCAGGATAATATTAACATCGCCAGGTGGAAAATACAATCAGAAAGGCTGTATTCTTATAATCTCATTTTTTAATACTTCCAAGATATAACACTTTGATTTATAGAAGAACTTCCATAACCAAGAAAGTTTACTGTGAGAATATAATTCATATGAAAAACTGAAATGCGCTACTATCAGAGAGCAATTTATTTTGGCAACCATTGCTCAACTGGCAACTGATTCACTGACTGCCGGAGAACAGGATCGACATTTGTATATATTTTTTGTGTGAGAGTTGGTGACGAATGCTCCAGCAATCTTTGTGTTACGGCGGTTGAAACACCTCGTTGAGCCAATATAGACGCAAAAGTTCTTCTCAAATCATGAAACTTCAGATCCGGCAACTCTATTTTTTTACAAATCTCTTTCCATTTTCTATGTTTGAACCTATCTGTAAACAATAGTTCTTGTCCTTTAGGAAGATTTTCAACATAGACCTTAAGTTCAGTTACGATTTCCAAAGGCAAGGGACGAGATGCCATGCTCTTTTTAGTCTTTTGACTTTTCGTTGCCAAATTACCTTTTATAAAATCAATATCACTTATCCTTAAAAATTCGATATCTCCTCGTCTCAGACCAGTTCCTAATGCCAGCAAAATACGCAAATAAACTGTTGGGTATGATATTGCTAATAACATAAGCTTTTTGATTTGAGGCTCATTCAATGATTTAACTGGTCTTTCCTCTTCTTTTAATAACTTGATTTTCAAATTGCCGTTCGTGTATTTCTTTTGATGACACCAGTAAATAAACGCTTTCATATTGCGAATATCTTTGTTAAGAGTTGTGCGTTTAACTTCTTGACCTCGTTTTAATATGAATTCGTCTATTTTATTCTGAGTCAACTGCTTTGAACTCATTATTGGTGAAAGTCTTTGAAAATTTCTAAGAGTCAGCGATATTTCATAAATCGATGATTCGGTGAGGCCTTCAACGTTTTTATCTTTGTAATATTCTTCAGTCATCTGCAACCATTCAGCAACTACGATTCCCGTAAAAACGTCAGAATTTAATTGAGTATATTTTATCTGTCGATAATGTTCAGCCAGAGCTTTTGTAGGTAGAGCTTTTGCTCTGCGTTGGTTACTTTCGTACCAACCGACCCACCAGCCATTTATATTTTTTCTCTTGTAAATCCAAACCTTTCTCATAATATATAGTCTATCGTAAATATGGGGGTGTAAATCAAGCAAAAACATTGGCTTGAACTCATGTAAATGGAGACAGTTCGGAGACATATGAAAATATCCTCTTGTTTAATGCATCGTAAACACCTATACTACAAGATGTTATAAAATGAGTATGTTTAGCGTGAATCAGACATTTGATCCTATGACCATTCTATGCTATCTTAAGAACACTGGCCATTGAAACTATTCACCAAATTTCCTTACGACTAAAGATGTTGATATTTAAAACACTTGTGAAGTTTGCATTTCTAAAAAACATGGAGATAAAGGCTTTTTGAGTTGTAGTGGCCGAGCCAAATTTGTATTAAATTAAGAGTCTTGCAAAAATGAGATAATACATATATCATAATGAAATTGCAATTGGTTTATTAAAGTAGCTTTTAAATCCTCTTCTGTTTAATGAGCAAACAAATGGCAATTGAGAGACAAGCAAACAAACAACCAGGCGAAGCAACATCCCTGGCGCTTAATGAACGAGTGAAAGAGTTAGACTGTTTCTACCATATAAACCACATTTTTGAGACGTTCAGCAACTCACCACATAATGTGTTTAACCAGATTGTAGAATTTATACCTCCTGCATTGCAATACCCGGAAATGGCATCAGCCCGTATTATCGTGGATGGACACGAATACAAGACATCCAGCTTCAGGGAAAGTTGTCAAAGGCTATCAGTCGATGTAATTATAGATAACAAGATTAGAGGTGTTGTGGAAGTTGTTTATTCGGGCGAAAAATTGCTTCCCGGAGACAAATCTTTCTTGAAGGAGGAGCAGAACCTGCTGGAAGCAATCTCAAGACAAATAGCATTTATTATTGAACGTCAGCAGGCGGAAGCAGAACGAGCACTGCTTCAAAAGCAGCTAATGCATGCAGATCGCCTGGCCACTATCGGGCAGCTGGCAGCCGGTGTTGCTCACGAGCTTAATGAGCCTCTAAGTAGTATTCTTGGTTTTGCACAGCTCATACAGAAGAATCCGAAATTACCTACAGAAACGGTGCAAGATGTACAAAGGATTGTGACATCATCCCTACATGCCAGAGAGATTATAAAAAAACTCTTGTTGTTTGCACGCCAGACACCTACTTTCAAGGGACATACTAATCTTAACAACATCGTGTCGGAAGCGATAGGTCTTTTTGAACATCGTCTCGAAAGTGATGGGATAGAGCTTGTTTGTTCTTTATGTCCTTTTCCCCCCGAGCTTACAGCGGATGCCGGTCAACTGACACAGGTTATGGTTAACCTTATCGCAAACGCCATTCAGGCTATGCCACAGGGTGGAAAACTTCACTTGAAAACAGATATTCAGGGTAAATACGTCTTTTGTGTTGTTGAAGACACGGGAGTAGGAATGACGGAAGATGTGCTGGATCATCTTTTTGTACCATTTTTCACAACAAAAGAAATTAACGAGGGAACAGGTCTTGGCCTTCCTGTAGTACACGGAATCGTAAAATCACATGGAGGAACAATTCAAGTTAAAAGCAAATCCGGAAAGGGAACTAAATTCACTATTCGACTTCCGATTAAGCCGACCATTATAAAGAGGAACAAAGAGAAATTATGAATTTACACGGCGAAAAAGAAACCATTCTTGTTGTGGATGATACACGTGACACACTGGATGTTCTACAGAGGAATTTAACCGCAGAAGGGTATATAACATATATAGCACCAGGCGCTGAGGAAGCATTAAAAATCATTGAAGGAACGCCAGTTGATCTGGTCATTACAGACTTCAAGATGCCGAAAATAAACGGAATAGATCTGATTCGACATATCAGGGAGAATTTCAAAAATACTGAAGTAATGATGATTACCGGATATGCGACTGTGGAGAATGCAGTTGAAGCAGTGAAAAACGGTGCGGAGGAATATTTGCCAAAACCTTTCACAGACAGTGAGATTTTATCTGCAGTTCGTCGGGTACTGGAAAAATTAAAAATAAAACGCAAGTCATTAATGAAACCTGTTCAGAAACTAACAGGCACACATGGCCTTATTGGTAATTCGCAGGTAATGCAGAAGGTTTTCTCAACAATTCAAAAGGCATCGTTAACACCAGCTACGGTACTCATTACTGGTGAAAGCGGCAGTGGTAAGGAGCTTGTAGCCAGAGCCATTCATTACAACAGTAGTAGAGCAGCTGCTCCTTTCGTACCAGTTAATTGCGGCGGTATTCCGGAAAGTCTCCTTGAGAGCGAGCTTTTCGGATATGTCAAAGGTGCCTTTACAGGTGCATATGAGTCACGCGCAGGATTTTTTCAGACAGCCGATGGTGGAACAATTTTTCTGGATGAAATAGGCGAGACCAGCCTGGCTATGCAGGTAAAACTTATGAGGGTTCTCCAGGAAAAAGAAGTATATATGGTTGGTGATTCCCGTCCAAGGAAAGTTGATGTGAGAGTAATAGCTGCAACAAATAAAAACCTTCCCGGCCTGATTCAAAGCCGGATGTTCCGTGAGGAATTGTATTATCGAATTAATGTTATCACAATTGAGGTGCCGCCGCTGCGTGACAGGGGCAGCGATATTCTTCTTCTGGTGGAACATTTTGCCAAAAAATTTGCGGGAGAACTGGGCAGAGCAGTTCCGCGTTTTTCCGAAAAGGCTCTTGAGGCAATGAAGAACTACTCCTGGCCTGGCAATGTGAGAGAACTTGAAAATACAATTCAGCGAATTATTGTTATGAATGATGAGTCGATTGTAGAAGTTAGTGATTTGCCTGTTTTTGCCCGTTTTTCAGTTACCCGGATAAATAATATTAACAGGACTCTTGCAGAAGTCGAGATAGACCATATTCGCAACGTTTTAGCAAGTGTCGGCGAGAATAAAACTATAGCTGCAGAAATACTCGGGATTGACAGAAAGACACTTCGGAAAAAAATAATAGAGGCAAATCCTGAATAAAGTTTTGTTTTTTTAGTAAGCAAATTTTATAATCTCAAAGTCATTACAATTGTGGGTAAATTCTCCTCGATGACCAAATATTCCCCACCAAAAACAAATTTTTTGTTTCAGTTAGATTATATATCTCCTTCTTTTTATTAACAATATAACTACTTATAATATAACATTTTACGTTAATCTATAGGTAAAATAACAAAGATTATACACCAAATGGCATATTCATTGCTGACAGTTCAATTCATGTTGATGACAAAGAAACCTAATGGTCGCTGCAGGATATAATCCTTACGGCAAAACAGAAAGAAAGGCAGGATCATCATATGGCAATGGAAGACAAATCTTTAGGTCTCTGCTTTACATGTAACAGCAAAGAAATATGTACTCAACGCAAAGGTATCAAGTTTCCTGTTTTATTCTGTGAAGAGTTTGAAAATTTAACCTCATATCGAACAAAAGTGCCTGTCAAATTAGTTCTAATCCAGGATATGCCCGAGAAAGACAACAGCATGGGATTATGTTTCAATTGCAGCAATCGTAACTTATGTACGATGCGTAATTCGCCAGGAGGGATATGGCACTGTGAGGAGTATTGCTAAAAGAACCTGACTGTTATACCAATTAATATTATTTATATAAGAGATTTCAATGGATGAGCAAATTATTGAGAAAGTTGTAATTGAACATCGAGATTCACTTGGAGGCATACTGTCAATTCTTACTGAAATACAGTCAAAATTCGGATATCTTCCACAGGATGCTTTACGCCAGGTGGCAAAAAAGACAGATTCCTCTTTTACTGATATTTATGCGGTAGCTACATTTTATAAGGCATTCAGTCTTAAACCGAGAGGAAAGCATCTCGTGTCAGTATGTCTCGGAACGGCTTGTCATGTTCGCGGAGCACCAAAAATTGCAGACGAGTTCAGCCGACTGTTAGGAATTAAATCAGGTGAAACAACTCGTGACAAGGAATTTTCTTTTGAAACCGTAAACTGTCTGGGAGCCTGTGCTCTGGGGCCTACTGTTGTCGTTGATAATCATTATTTCAGCCATGTCACTACCGCCAAAGTACAGCATATTATAGAACAGGCTCGTAAAGGATTTCAACAATCAGATCCGCGTACAGACCATCGTGTATTTAAAATTCAGGTCAACTGTCCGGTATGCAATCATACCTTAATGGACAACGGGCACAAAATTGACGGCGCTGCTTCAATTAAACTTGCTGTATCTTCTTCTGGCAAAAAAGGCACATTACGTCTTTCCAGCCTGTATGGAAGCAGCAGTACAGATTCAGACGGAGATTTTCCGAAAGGCGATGTGATATCGATATCCTGTCCATATTGCCGGGAGGAATTACCAAGTGAGTCGATTTGTCCCGAATGCGGAGCAAACATGGCAATGATGACCGCAGGCAAATATGCGGCTTTTCATATCTGTTCAAGATATGGATGTCTCGGACACATGCTTGATATTACCTCACAAACTCAAGACTCTCTAAAAAAGATGAAGGGATAAAATAATAATGAATATTATTAAATCCACGGCTGATTTCGATGAATTCTGCAAAACAATCAAAGGTGAACACAATAATGGTAAGCCCTGTCTTGTAATTTGTGCCGGTACAGGCGGACAAGCCAGCGGCTCAAATGATATCATTCGCATTATAAAAAAGCTGATACTCGAAAAAAATCTTGCTGACCGCCTTTCTTTGAGAATCACAGGGTGTCTCGGATTTTGTGAAATGGACCCATTCATTCTTGTCGAGCCCCAACATGCGGTTTATCCAAAGCTTGAAATGAAGAATGTTCCTCTGATTATCGATGCAGCAATAAAAGGAGAAACTGTTGAGGAATTGCTTTACCGAGAGCCAGGCACAACAAGAAAATGCAATAGCCAGGATGAAATTCCGTTTTTTAAAGGCCAGAAGAGGCTTATACTCGGCAACAACCAGAGAATTGATCCTATAAGAATCGTGGACTACATAAAAGTCGAGGGATACACGGCTCTTCTCAAGATACTTAAAAGTCCGAATCCAAAATGGATTATTGAGGAAGTGAAAAAATCAGGCTTACGCGGTCGTGGTGGTGCAGGCTTCCCCACAAGTAGAAAATGGGAATTTGCAAGCAGGGCTGGAAACGGTTCCGGGAAGAAATTCATAGTTTGCAACGCAGACGAAGGAGATCCTGGCGCATATATGGACCGTAGTTTACTTGAAGGTAATCCTCACGCTATTATTGAGGGCATGATAATCGCGGCTATAGCCATAGGAGCTACAAATGGAATCATTTACGTACGAACAGAATATCCCCTTGCGATAAAACATTCTCTCCTTGCTCTTCGCCAGGCACGCAGTTTCGGTCTGCTTGGGGATAATATTCTCAGTAGCGGAATAAAATTCGATATTGATATAGTTCGAGGAGCAGGAGCCTTCGTATGTGGAGAAGAGACAGCTTTGATTAAATCCATCGAAGGCCGTATGGGAGAGCCGCGACAAAGGCCGCCGTATCCTATTTCCAAAGGAATTTATGGTTTTCCAACATGCATCAATAACGTCGAAACACTCGCCAACATTCCTTTTATTATCTGTAACGGCGGTGAGGAGTTTTCTAAAACAGGTATTGAAGGCAACACAGGAACCAAGATTTTTTCACTGGTCGGAAAAATCCGCAATACAGGTCTCGTTGAAGTTCCGTTGGGGACACCGTTAAAAGACGTGGTTTACGAAATTGGCGGAGGCGCAATCGGAAAAACGCGTGTAAAAGCAGTGCAAACAGGCGGTCCATCAGGCGGTTGTATTCCGGCATCAATGTTCGACCTTCCCATCAGTTATGACAGCCTGACCAAAGCAGGCTCGATAATGGGTTCGGGCGGTATGATTGTAATGGACGAGAACACATGCATGGTGGATGTCGCAAGATACTTTATGAATTTCCTGAAAGATGAATCATGCGGCAAGTGCTTTACATGCCGCAAAGGCACACAGAGAATGCATGAGATCCTTGAAGATATCACTCTCGGCAAAGGAACACCGGAACATTTAAAGCTGCTTGAGGAATTGGCCTGCGTTGTGAAGGATACAACAATGTGCGGCCTGGGGCAGTCAGCTCCGAATCCTGTCTTGAGTACGCTAAAATATTTCCGTGAGGAATATCGCAGGCATATTGAAGAAAAAAGATGTGATGCTTTTGTCTGCAAAAATCTTGTCGGTGCACCATGCCAGGCTGCATGTCCGGTTGATACAGAACCATGGCGATATGTGGCTTATATTGAAAAAGGACAATACGAACAGGCGTATCAAATTATACGCCAGGCAAATCCGCTTCCTGCCATCAGCGCACGTGTTTGTGACCGAAAATGTGAACATCGATGCAATCTCGGTGTCAGCGGAGGACAATCCATAGCAATACGTCCATTGAAAAGATTTGTTACAGACCGTGTCAATCCGGCTGTATATAAGCCATCAATAAATAAAAAAGACGCAAAACATACTGGAAAAGTTGCGGTTGTTGGCGCAGGCCCGGCAGGCTTGACGGCAGCTCATTGCCTTTCCATTCTTGGCCATAAAGTCACTATCTTTGATTCGGAAGATAAACCGGGGGGTATGCTTGCAGCCTCACTGCCGGCTTATCGATTGCCCAGAAATATTGTTGAAAAAGAAATTGCATCGTTGATGAACGAGAATATCACCTTGCGAAATGGTCTTACGCTGGGAAAAGATATGAACCTCAAAGCTCTCATGACGGATGACTTCAAGGCTGTATTCCTCGCTATGGGTGCACATGAAAGCTGGCCGCTTGATCTCGAAGGTGAAAACGTGGAAGGTGTATATCCCTCTATAAAATTCCTGAAAGCTTATAACATGAGAGGCGAACAGCTTGCGCGAGGCCATGTGGGTATTGTCGGAGGTGGAAACTCAGCGGTTGATGCCGCAAGAGTGGCATTGCGACAAAAGGAAGTTACCAGTGTCACGCTGCTGTATAGACGCACACGCGATGAAATGCCTGCTTATGAAGAGGAAGTTGAGGCGGCACTGGAGGAAGGAGTAAAAATTGAAACACTTGTTTCGCCGGTTAAGATTCATGTGCGTCAGGAAGAAATTGAAGCTGCGATAAGAGAGGGAGTGGAACTCGAAACACTTGTTTCTCCCATTCGAATATATTCACGCGAAGGCAGGCTGACAGCTATCGAGTGCATCCGTAACCGCCTCGGTGAGCCTGATATTACAGGAAGAAGAAAACCGGTCCCTGTGCCGGGGACAGAGTTTAAGCTGACTCTTGATACATTGATAGTTGCCATAGGGGAACGTCCTCAAAGCCAGTGTCTTGCTTCAATGGGTCTGGAAATTGACAAGGGAGGAAGAGTTAAAGTCAATTCCCATACACTTGAAACCAGCATCAAAGGAGTTTTTGCCGGCGGTGACCTTGTAACCGGTCCAAATACTGTCATCGATGCAATTGCGGCTGGCAAAAAAGCTTCACGAATAATAGATAGATACCTGCGAGGCGAGCCGCTCACAGAGCCACCTGGCTTGAAATTACCGACGGTATTTGTTGAGCCGGCCACTTGCAGTGACGAGGAGTTAGAAAATACAATAAGAGCAGTGCCGCCCGCTCTGCCGGTAAAGGCGAGAAAAAAGAACTTCAATGAAGTAGAGGCGTCCTTGTCCGAAGAGCAGGCCAAACGCGAGGCACGGCGATGCTTGAGATGTGACCTGGCATTTACACAGGATTGTAACAGGCAGCCAGAAACTATCGGAGACAAAAAGTTATGATAACATTAACAATCAATGGTTTAGAAGTATCCGTAGAAGAAGGTACAACAATTCTTGAAGCAGCAGAATTTCTCGGCTTTCCCATCCCGACATTATGTCACATGGAAGGATTAACTCCTTATGGAGCATGCCGGTTATGCGTTGTTGAGATTGGCGAAGGTCCCGGAGCCAAACTTGTATCATCCTGCACTTACCGAGCGGAACAGGGACTTAAGGTACGTACTTCCTCATCGCGTGTAATGAAAGCAAGAGCTATGATTATCGAACTTCTGCTTGCATCCTGTCCGCAATCGAAAATAATTCAGGACCTTGCTTCTAAATACGAGATAAGACAACAGAGATTCAGACAGGAGTATGAAAACTGCATACTTTGTGGGCGGTGTGTGCGAATGTGTGAAGAACAAATGATGGCGAAAGCAATCGGTTTCAGAGGACGAGGGCAGAAACGCAGCATTGGAACACCTTT
>CAZMPL010000033.1:0-18111 GCA_964567805.1 uncultured Pirellulales bacterium
GTCGACACGGTTTAAGAACTCCGGCCTGAAGTGATGTTCCACTTCTTTCTGGAGTACTTCTTTCATCTTTTCATAATCGGCTTCCGGCGTTTTCTTGCTGAAACCGAAGCCGCTGCTGTTCTTGATTAATTCAGCACCAATGTTGCTGGTCATAATCAGGACAACGTTTTTGAAGTCGATCATTCGTCCGAAGCTGTCTGTTAAACGTCCCTCGTCCATAATCTGCAATAGCATGTTATAAACATCAGGATGCGCTTTTTCGATTTCATCCAAAAGCAGAACCGAGTATGGTCTGCGTCTTACTTTTTCAGTAAGCTGGCCGCCTTCTTCGTATCCGACGTATCCCGGAGGTGCGCCGACCAGTCTGCTAACGTTGTGTTTTTCCATGAACTCGCTCATATCCAGTCTGATAAGAGCGTTTCTGTCACTGAACATAAATTCCGCGAGAGCCTGAGCAAGTAAAGTTTTTCCAACACCGCTTGGGCCGAGGAAAATGAAGCATCCCATCGGGCGATTCGGGTCTTTCAAGCCGCTTCTGCTTCGTCTTACGGCTTTTGCGACCGCGTTGATTGCTTCGTCCTGTGAGACAACTGTTTTGTGAAGTTCCGCTTCGAGTTCGAGAAGTCTCTGTGTTTCTTTCTTCTCAAGTCTTGTTAGCGGCACGCCTGTCATATTGCTTACGACTTCCGCGATAATTTCATTATCAACAACGCCGGTTGTTTCCTTGTTATCTTCGTACCAGTTTTTATGTAACTGTGTCTTTTCATCGAGAAGCTGTTGAGCTTCGTCTCTGAGAGCTGCGGCACGCTCGTAGTCCGCATTTTTTACTGCTTCGTCTTTTTCTCTTTGAAGCTGTTCGATTTTTTCTTCTATTTCCGTCAGGTCCGGCGGCGGTGTAAGATTTTTCAATCTGACTCTTGCGCCTGCTTCGTCGATAACGTCAATAGCTTTATCAGGTAAGCATCTGCCGGTGATATATCGTGTTGACATTTCCACCGCCTGGTAAAGTGCTTCATCTGTAAATCGTACTCTGTGGTGTGCTTCGTAGCGGTCGCGAAGACCTCTGAGGATTTCCAGTGCTTCGTCTTTTGACGGGGACTCAACAATAATTGTCTGGAATCTTCTTTCGAGCGCACCATCTTTTTCGATGTGTTTGCGATATTCGTCGAGAGTTGTCGCGCCGACGCATTGTACTTCACCTCTCGCCAGGGCCGGCTTGAGTACGTTCGATGCGTCGATAGCGCCTTCTGCGCCACCTGCGCCGACGAGTGTATGAAGTTCGTCGATGAACAGTATGACGTTTTTAGCTCTTCTTACTTCGTTAATAACCGCTTTGATTCTTTCTTCGAACTGGCCGCGGTATTTCGTGCCGGCTACCATCATTGCAAGGTCAAGAACTACGATTCGTTTATCTTTAAGAAGTTCCGGAACCTGCTTGTTGATAATTTGCTGGCTCAGGCCTTCGACGATTGCGGTTTTACCAACGCCTGCTTCTCCGAGGAGAACAGGATTATTTTTTGTACGGCGACACAAAATTTGTACGAGTCGCTCGATTTCATTTTTTCTTCCGATAACCGGATCGAGTTCACCATCCTGCGCCAATTGTGTCAGGTCTCTTCCGAAGCTATCGAGTGCGGGTGTCTTGCTCTTTGTTTTGCGAGCCGCCATAGACGAAGCCGGACCCATTTTCATTCCGAGTTCGGCCGGGCCGTCATCGACACCTGCGCCAAGAAGATTTAAAACTTCCTGTCGTACGTCTTCGAGTTTAAGTCCGATATGCATTAAAACCTGTGCCGCGATTCCTTCGCTTTCGCGCAGGATACCAAGGAGGATGTGTTCGGTTCCGACGTAATTATGATTAAGCGACCTTGCTTCCTCGATTGCGTATTCGATTACTTTCTTTGCACGAGGTGTCTGGGGAAGCTTGCCCATTGTTACCATATCAGGTCCGCTTTTGACATGCTTTTCTATTTCAAGTCTCAGCTTTTTGATATCCACGTCAAGATTTTTCAGGACGGTGGCGCCAACGCCGCTGCCTTCTTTTACTAGTCCCAGAAGAATATGTTCCGTTCCGATATATTCGTGGTTGAATCGTTGTGCTTCCTGATTGGCTAACGCCATTACTTTTCTTGCTCTATCTGTGAAACGTTCAAACATTATTTATTCCCGTAATATTAATTTAAATCACTTTGGTTGTTATATAAAAATCTTCCATACGCTCGTATTATTGTATCATAAAACACTCTATTCTGTCAAACAAACCTTATTTGTCGATAAAACATGATTTTATGTGCCTTTTTATTCATAAAAGCCTTTTTATACTATATTTAATATGTATTATAGGGATTAAGTGTTCACCTTTCGTCCAAAATTTTTTATAACCTATTTTTTTATCGGCAAAAAAAAATCTTAACTTTGCCTATTACTGGTTAAATTCCCGTTTTTTGCTGTTAAAATGACATAAATATTTTTTAATCGGGGAAAGATTGAATAAGATGAATATTTTTAATACGAATTATAAAATAACACAAACAATGAGAGATTTTATTCTCGGTGGTTTTTTTTCCTGAGCCATTTGAATCTGAATACGTCTCGTATTTTTTCAGTAAATCGGATTCCGAGTTGCTGCGTACTCGTTTTGAAATCTGCTTTTTTCAAGTCTTCAGTTGTATGTTTGATACACCTGGAACTGAAAATAGAGAATAATCCTGATGCGATAATACTTAGAATAGATTTTCCTGTTTTCGAACTCATATCAATTTACAAAGCAGAAAAAAATGTGCGTTAACACGCACCATGCGAAAACTGTGTCACTATGCATCTGCATCCAATCTTTTCTGCGACCAGCGCTTCGGCTTCTTCTCTTTCCAATTGCTCTTTCGCGTTTTCAACCGCCGATATTAAATCCAGGATGAAAATAAACAACTTTCCTGGCAACTTCGGGTATGATATCGATTTGTGCTTTGACTAACGGCACATGGATACCCTGTTCTGGCACAGCAGGTTTTCTTCTTTTCATTTTTCTGTCGCGTAAGTTTTCTGTGTATCGTTCCAGTCTCCGCCGAGAGCAAGGTGGAGATTAACTCTTGATGACCATATTTGTCCCTTTAGAATTATTAATTGCTCCTGTGCAGACCTGCTTCTGCGTTCAGATTCAAGTACCGCTAAAATTCCTTCAATACCGTTCTGGTAGCGTTGTCTTGATAATTCTTCGGCGGCCTCGGCTTCGGTTAATTGAATCTGTGCCTGTTCGAGTTGTTCTTTAAGTTTTTGTTCGGTAATTAAAGCGTCTTCAACTTCTCTTATTGCATTTAAGACTGTACCTGCATAATTGGCGGCAAGTTCTTCATAGCGTGCTTTAGCAGCTTTAATCTGTGCCCTGATTTGTCCACCTTTGAAAATTGGTTGAGCGAGACTTATTATAGCTGCGTACATTTCAGTGTAATCATATTTGTATATTTCCTCTACTGTGTCACCTGAATAACCATAAGATCCCGTTAATGGAAGGCTTGGATAAAGTTGAGCAATACTTACTCCAACACGCTCATTTGCTGCAACGAGAGTAAATTCAGCGGCTCTTACATCCGGTCTTCTATCGAGCAGAGACGCGGGCAAGCCAACTGGTATGCTTTCCATTTCTGGAATATTTTCAAGAGTTTCAGTAAGATTCTTCAACGTTCCAGGTTTCTTTGCGAGAATAACATCGAGAGCATTGCGTGCGATAATTAACTGTAACTCAATAGAAGGTTTTATCGCGTTTAAAGATGCCAAATTTTCACGAGCCAACCTCAAGTCAACCGGACCAACAAGTCCTTCTTCATATCTGCGCTGGACAATATTTAGTGTTTGTTCCTGGCTTTCGATGTTTTTTATCACTAAAGCTAAACGACTCTGAGCGATTGCGATATTGATTCTCGCATTAATAACTGAAGCTATTATTGAATTTGTCAGAGCTACCTCATTTGTTTGCACTGAAAGCATATCCGCCCATGCAGCCTGTTCCATGCGTTTGAGTTTGCCGAATAAATCAAGCATATAAGTTGCGGATATATCATGTGACCATGTAGTACTCATAATTGTGAACCTGCCGCCTCCGAAGGCGCTGCCTAAGTTCATAGAACGTTTGCTTCTGTCTCTGTTGACATTATAAGATATATCCGGAAGCTGCAATCCTTTTGTCTCAGAAAGTGACGCCTGTGCCTGTATAACTCTTGACGCGGCCGCTTTCAAATCCAGGTTATTTGCCAATGCTTCTTCAACTAATTCTTTTGTCAACGGGTCGCAGAAACTTTCCCACCATCTATCATTGTTTTCTAAGGCATTTACATCTTGATTATGTGGCCCAACATAAGTGAAGGCTTCTACTTCATTAGTATCAGCGGCTGTTTCTGGTCGCGAATATTCTGGTCCGACCTTACAGCCGGATAATAAAAGAATACATAAAACAGAATACAGAACACACAAGTTTCTTTTTAATAAAACTACGTTGCTTTTATTTTTCATTTTTTATTATCCTTAATATATGCCCTTATACCGGCACAGGTAAATTTCACAATATGATTAACAATTTCATCTTTGTTAAATAAATTTCTTATTACAGTTTCTTCGCTATTATCGGACATTACTCTAACATGGCTCAGATGAACGAGCTGGCCAATCAAAGAAAAAACAATCCAAGGTACTTTTTGTTCATCAAGGTTTGGAAATGCCTGAACCAACGCTTTTTGCATGGATGTAACGGCAGGCATCATAACTTCTTGCAGAAACATACCAGAAGGTAAATGTTTGTTAATATATTCCCTTGCCATGAGTTTGTTCAGATTTGATACTTTCTGAGTCTCTGTAATTGATCCCATGAAAGATTCCGCGAATGATCGTATTAAATCTTCGAGCGAAGGTTTCCTTTCATTGTTAAAAGATACCCTTTCAATGCTTTTTAATCTTGAATCTCGCATGGGAATCAAATGGCGTTTCCAAACCTGTTCGTATAATTGCTGCTTGCCGCCGAAATAGTAGTTTACAGAAGCAATATTGCATCCCGCGGATGCGGCAATATCACGTATGCTTGTTCCTTCAAATCCCTTTTCACAGAAAAGCTCTTCTGCTGCATTGAGAAGTCTTTCCTGAACGGATTGATTCAGAACTTCGCCTGTATTGTCTGTGTTTGTCATATATACTACCTTCTAAAACGAGTGTTTAATACAGTAGTTTAAAACATATGTTTATGTATGTCAATGATTATATACTTAAATTATTAATGAAATAACGATATTAAATTAAAATATCAGTCCTATAATAGATGTATGTAATTATTCAATAAGTTATTTCATAATAAGTGCTTATTTAATGTATCCGAATTGTTCAGTCTGTAATTTTGGTAAAACTTGAATATCAATATTGTTATCGAGGATAATTTTGCTGGTATTAATAATTTTTATGATGTGTTACAAATCAATGAAAAGTGATAACCTCTCAAAATTTTAACAAAGTTTCATTGGTAAGATAAAAGTTAAATAATATTAGTAGCCGGAATTTGTGTAATCAGATTTGTGTATAGCCTATATTCCCTATCTTAACATGTTTTATATGGGTATTTCTCGTTTCTTTCATGCATTTTTTAAATTATTTTAAATATTTTTGATTTTTTTCTTTTTTGTATTTGCAAATTTGTATAAATTTATATAAATTACATAGTTTTCATTAGTAATTAGACATAAGTATAATGATTTTAGCCATCGTGGACTGGTTCACGGTGGTGGTTTATTGTGCTGCTGTAGCTCAGTGGTAGAGCGCGTCCTTGGTAAGGACGAGGCCATGGGTTCAAGCCCCATCAGCAGCTAAATGTAAGCAGGTCAAGCTGCTAATTTTCTTTGCTGAATACCGAAAGAATTTAGTTTTGATATATGAAATTTGCAGGCTTGATGGCAATTTTCGTGATAATAAAGAAAGGTAAATGTAAACTTAGTAACCGAGTACATTGGAGGTTCATATTAAAATGGCAAAAGCAGTATTTGAACGTACAAAACCGCATATAAACGTAGGAACAATTGGTCACGTTGATCATGGTAAAACAACATTAACGGCCGCGATGACTCGCGTTATGGATTACAAAGGCCTTTCAACATTCAAATCCTATGATAATATCGCAAAGGCATCAGAGTCTCAGGGAAGACGCGACGCGACAAAGATTTTGACAATCGCAACGGCACACGTTGAGTATGAGACTGAAAACAGGCACTATGCTCATATCGATTGCCCAGGTCACGCGGATTACATCAAGAACATGATTACCGGTGCCGCTCAGATGGACGGTGCAGTTCTCGTAGTAAGCGCCGCTGATGGTCCTATGCCACAGACACGTGAGCACATTATTCTTGCCCGTCAGGTAAACGTACCGGCTATCGTAGTATTCCTTAACAAAGTTGACCTTGTCGATGATCCAGAACTTCTTGACCTTGTCGAGCTGGAAATCAGAGACCTCTTAAACAAATATGAATTCCCGGGCGATGATACACCAATCATCAGGGGTTCAGCAAGTCTGGCAATGAGAGCCGAAAGCATTAATGATCCAGCCTGTAACGCGATTATCGAGTTATTGGCTGCAATGGACTCATACATTCCTGAACCAGTTCGCGAGATTGATAAGCCATTCCTTATGCCTATCGAAGACGTGTTCAGTATTAAAGGTCGTGGTACAGTAGGTACAGGTCGTATTGACCGCGGTATTGTACGTACCGGCGAAGAAGTTGAAATCATTGGTCTTTCAAAAGATATTCGCAAGACAATTGTAACTGGCGTTGAAATGTTCAACAAAACTCTCGACGAAGGTCATGCCGGTGATAACATTGGTGTACTTCTCAGAGGCGTTGAAAAGAAAGAGCTGGAACGTGGTCAGGTTATCGCGGCTCCAGGAAGCATTACTCCTCATACAAAATTCGATGCCGAAGTTTACGTTCTGACAAAAGAGGAAGGTGGACGTCATACGCCGTTCTTCGCGGGTTACAAACCACAGTTCTACTTCAGAACAACAGACGTAACCGGTGCTGTTAACGGCCTTAAGAGCAAAGAAGGCAAAGCAGCTGAAATGTGTATGCCTGGTGATTATATCACGATGGAAGTTGAGATTATTTCTCCTATCGCTATGGAAGAAGGTCTCCGATTCGCTATTCGTGAAGGTGGTAGAACAGTTGGTGCCGGTGTTGTAACTAAGATTCTTGCTTAACAGTAAGCAATATTGGCTCAAAGTTTTGTAAATTGTTGAAAGAACGGAAATATTGGCCGGGTGTGTCCTGGTAGGTAATATTCTTAGTGAAAGTGCTTTAATATAGGCTTTATTGCCTGCTGGGAATAAATATTATGGCAAAAAGAAAAAGTAAAAGAGAATATGTCTGGCTTGAAT
Organism: uncultured Pirellulales bacterium; assembly: GCA_964567805.1. GTDB lineage: Bacteria > Planctomycetota > Phycisphaerae > Sedimentisphaerales > Anaerobacaceae > JAFGPS01. The sequence continues at coordinate 7,400 of CAZMPL010000033.1, forward strand.
GCAGTCAGTGTAAGAGCAGGAATTATCGCACGAGTGTCAGTGTAGCAGAAGGCACTCCTAAACTGGAACTTAAGAAGTTTTGTAAAACCGAGCGAAAAAGTACTGTTCATAAAATACGAAGAAAGTAATAGTTGGACAATAATTTAAGAAACCGTTTTATAGGTCAGTAGCTCAATTTGGCAGAGCGTCGGTCTCCAAAACCGAAGGTTGGGGGTTCGATTCCCTTCTGACCTGTTTCATAAATAAATTGCATGAAACTTCGTATAGAATGGAGTTACAATGATTTTAGATATATATAAATCTGGTCAAGGTAAGAATACAAGATTGTTTAGTGCTTTCGGCCTGGCAATTATTGCAGGAGCAGGTTGTTATCAGTTATATCAAAGTCTGAATGCACAGGATATAAACCCCTGGGTTGAAACCTTGTTACCTGTCGGTTTGTTTGCTGGTCTGGCTTTTTTGATTTTCCTGCTGGTAAATAAACAGAAAGTTGCAGATTTTATGATTTCCTCCGAAGGTGAATTGAAAAAAGTCAGTTGGTCGAGCAGGCAAGAAATAATAGCATCGACAATGATTGTTATTATTGTTGTAATTGCTATGGGAGTACTTCTTGGTACAGCTGATTTTGGATTCAGTATGTTTTTTAATGAGCTTTTCAGAACTAAATAGATGTAAAGCTAAATAAATGTAAAATGGTGTAATTATGCAGTGGTACGTTTTACGAGTTGCAGCAAATAAGGAAAGTCAGGTTAGAGACGCTCTTGTTCAGAAAGTGGAAAGAGAAGGTCTGTCTGATATTATTGGCAGGATAGAGGTTCCAGTTGAAAAGATAAAACGTATCAGAGGCAATAAACAAACGGTTCATAATCGTAAATTGTATCCTGGTTATGTTTTTATGGAAATGGAAGCCGGAGAAGAAGGAAAAGTTCATGAAAAAGCATGGTTCATGATAAAAGGTACTTCCGGTGTCGGAGATTTCATTGGAACCGATGGTATTCCTACTCCAATGCGTGATACAGATGTTGCAAAAATGCTTCTTGAAGCAGAAAAACCAGAAGAAACTCCAAGTATCAAAGTTGAGTTCAAAAAGGGTGATATGATTAGAATTCGGGAAGGCGCTTTCGAGAATTTCGAAGGAGTCGTCGATTCAATCGATACCGAAAGAGGCATAGTAAAAGTTATCGTAACAATATTCGGTAGAAGCACACCGCTGGATATTGAATATTGGCAGATAGAAAAAGTATAATTGGGTGGGTGATTCGAAAATCCAGGCATCAACAAATCAAGAATTGAAGGTGATTAATGGCTAAAGAAGTAACAGTAAAGATAAAATTGCAAGCTCCCGGCGGCAAGGCAACTCCTGCACCGCCTATTGGACCTGCTTTAGGTCAGCATGGTGTAAATATCGGGCAGTTTATTTCGCAATTCAATGAACGTACAAAAGACCTGAACGGCACAATAGTACCAATTATTATTTCAGTATATACTGACAAGAGTTTTACTTTCGAGGTAAAAAGCCCTCCTGCGGCTGTATTGCTAAAGCAGGCGGCAGAAGTTGCCAAAGGAAGCAGCGTTCCAAATAAAGATAAAGTTGGGAAAATTACTCGTGAGCAGTTACGTCAGATTGCCGAAAAAAAGTTCAATGATTTAAACGCATATGATATCGAAGCTGCTGAACAATTAATCAGAGGTACAGCCCGGAGTATGGGTATAGAAATTAGTGAATAAAAATTTTAAGCTATAAGAGAAAAAAGCTATGAGATTTAGAAGTAAAAGATATAAAAATGAAGCACAAACAGCGACACAAGAAACATTGGATCTGTCAAAAGCCGTCGAAAAGGTGAAGTCATATAATTCAACAAAGTTCGATCAAACCATCGAATGTGTACTTCATTTGGGTATAGATACGAAACAAGCCGAACAGTTGGTTCGCGGTTCATTATCATTACCTCATGGAATCGGTAAACAGAAAAAAGTTATCGCTTTCTGCGATGATACTGATGCTGAAAAAGCAAAGAGTGCTGGTGCAATAGAAGCTGGCGCTGACAGCCTTATTAAAAAGGTTTCAGACGGATGGCTTGATTTTGATGTTGCTATTGCTTCGCCGAAGGTAATGGGTAAGGTTGGAAAACTCGGTAAAGTTCTGGGACCTCAAGGCAAAATGCCTTCTCCTAAAAATGGAACTGTTACAAATGATATTGTAACGGCGGTAACAGAATTTACGGCTGGAAAAATCGAATTTAGAAATGACAGTGGCGGTAATGTCCATGTTGTTGTTGGAAAACAAAGTTTTGATAATAAGAAACTCGTGGATAATATCGACGCAGTTATTTCTTATATCAAGAGAGTGAAACCTTCCAATGCAAAAGGTACTTACATCAAGAAAATATGCTTATCAGCTACAATGAGTCCTGGTGTACTTGTTACTGTTTAATTGTTATAATTGATTATTAATCAAACGATACGAGAAGCGAAAAATGAGCAAATATGTAAAAGGTTTAATGCAGTCGGAATTGGAAAACAGATTTTCCGATGATAAAGTAAGAGAGTTTTTAGTTATTAGCATTAAAGGTATCAACGGTGTTGATAATAATATAATGCGTGGTGAGCTCAAGAAAAAGGGCATCCAGGTAAAGATCGTTAAAAACTCTTTATTTAAAAAAGCATTGCAGAATATGAAAATGGATTCAGCTGCTTCATTATTCAGCGGTCCATGTGCTGTCGTTTACGGCGGTGACAGTATAGTAGATGTCGCAAAAGAAATGAACGAATGGAAAAAGAAAGTTCCTGTAGTCGATGTAAAAGGTGCATTTCTTGATGGTTCTACTGTCGATGCCAAAGGTGCTGTTGATCTTGCAAAAATGCCTACACGAACAGAATTGCTGGGCCAGATTGTTATGCTTTCTCAATCAGTGGGAAGAAAACTGGCGGCAATTATCGGTGCACCGGCTGGAAAGATTGCAGGCTGCATAGAAACAAAAGCGAAAGAAAAAGAAGACGAAAAGCAAGCGGCTTAATAATTAGAAATATTAAAGTGCCTGAATGGTTGTCCCTTTTCCATGTGAAAAGGGTTAAACGAAACATCGGGGTTTCGGCTACCATTGGGTTTTAATTTATATGATAGGAGTTTATAGAAATGTCAGAAGAAAAAAATTGGAACAATGATATTAAAGAACTGGGTGACAAGATTGTAGCATTGACTCTTTTACAAGCAAAAGAGTTAGGCGATTACCTTAAAGAAGTTTATGGTATTGAACCGGCAGCCGGTGCGGCAGTTATGGTTGCAGGTCCTGCAGCAGCAGGCGGCGGCGCTGAAGCAGCAGCTGAGAAGACAAGCTTCAACGTAATTCTTAAAGAATTCGGTGACAAGAAAATCCAGGTTATCAAAGAAGTAAAAGCCATCACAGGATTAGGTTTGAAAGAAGCCAAAGACCTGGTAGATGCCTTACCAAAACCAGTTAAAGAAGGTTTAAGCAAGGATGAAGCCGAAACACTGAAAAAACAGCTTGAAGCAGCTGGTGCAGTTGTTGAATTAGCTTAATTGGGAGCGGGCATATAAGCCTGTCGTTTGAAAATGTGGAAGATAGTGACTGCCACATATTGGTTTTTTAAAAAAACGATTGGTAAAAATAGTTTTGGAGAACGATAATGCGTAAATCTAGCGCCGGACGGGTATTTCGTAGTTTTGGTAAGGTCCAGGATGCGGTTGAAATTCCAAATTTGGTGGCAATTCAGAATAGAAGCTTCGATTCTTTTCTGCAGAGAGATATTGCACCAACAAAGAGAAAGCCTATCGGGCTTGAAGCTCTCTTTTTGGAAACATTTCCGATAGAAAGCTACGATAAGAAAGCAGTTCTGGAGTATTTATATTATGAGCTGGAAAAGCCGCATTATACTCCTGCGCAATGTAAGCAATTACGTCTTACATACGGTTATCCATTAAAAATTACATGCCGTCTTAAATCCAAGGAGGGTCAGGATATTGCCGAACAGGCAATTTATCTTGGTGAAATTCCAGTGATGATTGGCGGCGGTGAATTTATTATCAATGGTGCCGTTCGTGTTATTGTAAATCAGCTGCATAGAAGCCCCGGTGTCGATTTCTTAATCGAAAGTAAGGAAGGCGACAGGGTGCTTCATGGCGGTAGAGTAATACCGGAAAGAGGCAGCTGGATTGAAATTAGCGTTACCAATAAAGATTATCTGGTTGTCAGAATCGACCAGTCGAGTAAAATTCCGGCGACAGTTTTCTTAAGAGCCATGGATCCCGCTTACGGATCAACCTCTGATATTATAAGGTTGTTCTACGATACGGAAAAAATTCCGGTAAATAAATTAACTTCGACTATGTGGGCAGTAGAACCGATTGTTAATAAAGAATCGGGCGAAATCATAGTCGATGCCGGTGAGCAGCTTAGTGATAAGGTATCTCAGATACAGGATGCTTACGAAGTTTTACCGGGCGACGATAAAAAGAAAAAGAGTAAGAAATCAGAAGAATCTTCTGAAGCAATAGAAGTAATCGTAAATCTTCGTGATACGATTATTCTGAATACTCTTGGTGAAGATGATTGCGATAGTCATAAACAGGCTCTCTTGAAATTTTACATGAGACTGAGACCTGGAAATCCGCCGAACGAAGAGAAGGCAAAGGATTTCTTCTATGAAAAGTTTTATGATTCCAACAGATACCGTCTCGGTAGAGTAGGAAGATTCAGACTTAATCGTAAATTTAATCAGTCGATAGATGAAAATGAGATGACTCTTCGTCCGGAAGATTTTCTCAATACTATGAGATATATCGTATCTCTTCGTAATGACAAAGGCGAAGTTGATGATATCGACCATCTGGGTAACAGAAGATTACGTACAATCGATGAACTGGCCGCTGACGAAATCAGGAAAGGTTTGCTGAAACTTAGAAGAACCGTGCAGGAACGCATGAGCATGAAGAGAGATTCTGAATCTCCTATGCATATTGCCGACCTCATAAATTCCAAGAGTGTTTCAAGCAGCATTAACTATTTCTTTGGCAGAGGCGAGTTAAGCCAGGTTGTTGACCAGACAAACGCTTTGAGTCAGTTGACTCATGAAAGACGTTTGTCAGCGCTTGGTCCTGGCGGTCTTAACAGAAGAAGAGCAGGTTTCGAAGTTCGTGACGTTCATATCAGCCATTACGGCAGAATTTGTCCGATTGAGACACCTGAAGGTACAAATATCGGTTTGATTGCATCGTTGGCGATATTCTCCGCGATAGATGAGTATGGTTTCCTTCTTACACCTTATAGAAAGGTTAAGGATGGAAAGATTACCGGTGAAGTTGAATATTTACGAGCCGACGAAGAAATGCAGGCAGTATTCGCACCGCCAAGCGCAGTTAATCTCAAAACAGGTGATCTTGATGATGGATTAATTCTCGCAAGAAAAGTCGGCGAATTGGCTCATGTGTCAAGGGAAGAAGTTAATTATGTTGATATTTCTCCGAAACAGATAGTCGGAGTTTCCGCGTCACTGATTCCATTCCTTGAGCATGATGACGCTAACCGTGCGTTGATGGGTTCCAACATGCAGCGTCAGGCAGTTCCTTTATTGGAAGCAGATCCGCCTTTGGTCGGAACTGGTATGGAGCATGAAGTTGGACGCAACTCGAGTATGGTTGTACGAGCGGAAAACGGTGGTACAGTTACCGCGGTCGATGCAACTCATATAGTTATTAATCATACTGATGAGTATATTCTTGAAAAATTCGAAGGATTAAATGAAAGAACCTGCCTTAACCAGAAACCTATAGTGAAATTAGGTGAAAAAGTTAAGGCTGGACAGGTTATAGCCGACGGCGGCGGAACATCGAACGGTGTTCTTGCTCTAGGACAGAATATTCTTGCCGGGTTTGTTTCTTTCGATGGTTATAACTTCGAAGATGCTATTATCGTCAGTGAAAGACTATGTAAAGACGATAGATTCACAAGTATTCATATAGATGAATTCACTGCTGAAGTTCGTGAAACGAGACTTGGTAAAGAAGAATTTACGCGTGATATACCGAACGTAAGTGAAAGAGCGTTGAGAAACCTCGATGAAAACGGTGTAATTCGCGAAGGAACAAGAGTTTGCCCTGGTGATATTCTTGTTGGTAAAGTTGTACCAAAGAGTAAAACAGAGCTTACTCCGGAAGAAAAACTTCTTCATGCGATTTTCGGCCGAGCCGGCGAAGATGTCAAAAATGATTCGCTCGAACTTCCAAGCGGCTATGAAGGTGTAGTAATAAAAACAGAACGCTTTACACGACGCGGTTCAGGAACAGATGAACAGAAGAAAGCGTTGGCTGCTCAGATAAAAGAATACGAAAAACAGATGAAGAGTAAGGAATGTATGGTATTCAAGCAAATGATTGATACTATACATGAAAAGGCAGAGATCAATATTATTGATCCGTCCACGCGTCAAAAAGTTGGTGCCAGTACAGATGAAGAAGTTATTTACGAGCAAATTGAAAACTTCTCAAGCGATTGGATAAAACCGGCCGCTGCAAGGGAACAGGTTCAAAAAACGGTAGATAAATTCTGGGCCAAAATTACAGCTATTCAGGATGAGAAGAAACAAAGAGTAGCTAATATAAAACACGGCGACGAATTACCAAGCGGTGTTATGCAGATGGTAAAAATTTATGTCGCTATTAAAAGAACATTGTCAATTGGTGATAAAATGGCCGGTCGTCACGGTAACAAAGGTGTTATCGCGAAGATTATGCCTCAAGAGGATATGCCGTTCCTCGAAGACGGCACCAGTCTTGATATTATGTTGAATCCACTCGGCGTACCGAGCCGTATGAACGTTGGCCAGATTCTCGAAACACATCTTGGCTGGGTTGCAAAAGTTCTCGGTTTCAATGCTGTTACGCCGGTTTTTGATGGTGCAAATGAAGAAGATATTCAGGATTTAACCGCACAGGCAAATGAGCAAATGAAGAATCGCAAAGAAGAACTTGAGAGAACAAAACAGGTTCCTCCGGAAGATGAGTTCTTTGTGAATATTCCAAGAAATTTGAAAACTCAATTGTATGATGGCAGAACAGGTGAGCCTTTCGATCAGCGTGCAACAATCGGTTATATTTATATGTTGAAATTGCATCATCTTGTTGATGATAAGATTCATGCAAGGGCAACCGGACCATATAGTCTTATTACACAACAGCCGCTGGGTGGTAAAGCCAGAACAGGTGGACAAAGATTTGGGGAAATGGAAGTTTGGGCGCTCGAAGGATACGGCGCAGCCTTTACTCTCCAGGAAATGCTAACTGTAAAAAGTGATGATGTTGAAGGACGAACCAAAATTTACGAATCAATGGTCAAAGGGCAGAACACGCTCGAAGCGGGTACTCCTTTGTCTTTTGATGTGTTATGTAACGAATTAAGAGGACTTGGCCTGAACATTCAACTTGAGAAAAAGCGGCTTGGCAACACAGCCCTCTAAAAAAGAAAAAAGGAAATTTTCCATCTATCAACTGTCACAGATAAGGGGAATTAAATGTTAGGAAGTATATACGACCGCATTAATGATTATGGGTCAGTCAAAATCTCTTTGGCAAGTCCCAATGATATACGAAGCTGGTCTTTCGGCGAAGTACGAAAACCTGAAACAATTAACTATCGTACTTACAGGCCCGAAAAGGACGGATTATTCTGCGAAAGAATCTTTGGTCCTGAGCGTGACTGGGAATGTGCATGCGGTAAATATAAAGGAACCAAATTCAAAGGTATAATATGCGACCGATGCGGCGTAAAGGTTACACACAGCCGCGTTAGAAGAAAGAGAATGGGTCACATTAATCTTGCTGCGCCTGTAGTACATATCTGGTTCTTCAAAGCTATTCCAAATCGTCTTGGTAATTTGCTTGCTATGAAATCCGCCGATTTGGAAAAGATTATTTACTTCCAGGAATACGTTGTAACTGATCCCGGTCAAAGTCCTTTGAAAATCGGTCAGCTCCTTACGGAAGACGAATGCAGAGATGCAATGAACAAGTATGGAAAATCGTTCAAGGCATCGATGGGAGCCGAAGCAATCAGATCAATGCTCGAAAATCTTCAGCTTGATGTAATTGCTAACGAGCTCAGAGACGCAATTATTAAAACAAGCAGCAAACAGAAAATAAAAGACTTAACAAAACGTCTTAAAATTATCAATCAAATCAGGAACAGCAACAATAAAGCACAGTGGATGGTGCTTGAAGTTGTTCCTGTTATTCCGCCGGATTTGAGACCTCTCGTTCTGCTCGAAAGAGATAATTTTGCTACGAGCGATTTGAACGATTTATATCGCAGAATTATCAATCGTAACAATAGATTGAAAAAACTGATGGACCTTAATGCTCCGGAAGTTATTATCCGCAATGAAAAACGAATGCTTCAACAGGCGGTAGATTCATTGCTTGATAACGGCCGCTGCAGACGTTCTGTTCTTGGAAGCAATAACAGACCGCTTAAATCATTGACGGATATGATTAAAGGTAAACAGGGAAGATTCCGTGAAAACCTTCTTGGAAAACGCGTTGATTATTCAGCTCGTTCTGTAATTGTCGTTGGTCCGGAACTTCAGTTGTATCAGTGCGGCTTACCGAAGAAAATCGCTCTTGAATTGTACCAGCCGTTTATTATAAAGAGACTGAAACAGCATGGTCTGGCAGATACGATTAAGAGCGCTAAAAGAATGATTGAAAGACGAGATGAACAGGTTTGGGATATTCTCGAAGAAGTTATTCATCAGCATCCTGTTTTACTTAACCGTGCTCCTACTCTTCACAGAATGGGCATTCAGGCTTTTGAACCGGTACTGGTTGAAGGTAACGCTATCATGCTTCATCCTCTGGCTTGCAAAGGTTTCAACGCCGACTTCGATGGTGACCAAATGGCTGTACATTTGCCTTTAAGTGTAGAAGCGCAGGCTGAAACTCATATTTTAATGATGACGACATCGAATATTTTCTCTCCTGCAAATGGTTCGCCAATGGTCGGCCCTTCACAGGATATGGTTATGGGTAATTACTACCTGACATATATGCCGTCGTATGATGAAATCAGTCCTAAAGAGCAAAAGGTATTCAAAGATGCTCACGAGGCAATTATGGCCTTTGAGCTTGGAAAAATAAAAATACATACAAAAATCAAAATAAGGCTTGAAAAAGGAATAAAAGTTGTTGGTGATTACGCTTCTTCCGATTCGAGAATTATTACGACAACAGTTGGACGCTGTATGTTTAATGAAATGCTTCCGAAAAAAATGCCTTTCTATAATTTGACAATGGCCCAGAAGAAATTGAGCCAGGTCATTAGTGACTGTTATCAATATACAGGTTCCGCAGAGACAATCGCTTTACTTGATAAGATTAAGAAATACGGCTTTAGACATGCTACTCTCGCTGGTTTGAGTTTCGGTGTAACAGACCTTAAGATTCCATCGAAAAAACAGGAGATTATCGATGCAACAGAGAGAAAAGTCGATAAAATCCTTCATAACTACAACGAAGGTGTATTAACAGAAGGTGAAAGATACAACCAGGTAATCGATGCTTGGACGAATGCTCGAGTCGCGGTAACCAACGAAATGATGAAAGGTCTTAAAGATGACAAGACCCCGGACGGAAAGCCGTATTTGAATCCAATTTATTTAATGAGTGATTCTGGCGCTAGAGGCAGCGTTGACCAGATTCAGCAGCTCGCGGGTATGAGAGCTTTGATGGCAAAACCGAGCGGTGAGATTATCGAGACTCCTATTAAATCGAACTTCCGTGAAGGTTTGACTGTACTTGAGTATTTCAGTTCAACCCACGGTGCCCGTAAAGGTTTGGCTGATACCGCGTTGAAAACCGCTAACTCAGGTTATCTTACACGTAAACTTATAGACGTAGCGCAAAATGTAATTGTTATCGAACGTGACTGCCAGACATTGCAGGGTATTACAAAGAGCGCAGTCGCCCAGTCCAGGTCGGAAGCAGTAGATATACCGTTATCACAACTTATCATTGGAAGAACCGCGAGAGATAATATTCGCAATCCAATTACTGATGAAATGATAATTCGTGAGAACGAGGTAATAACTCCTGTTGCCGCCGCTAAAATTCAGGCAATGGGTCTTGACGCTATAAGAATCAGAAGTCCGCTTACTTGCGACAGTCCTTTCGGTATTTGTGCTAAATGCTATGGCTGGGATATGAGTACAGGACAACTGGTTGAAGAAGGCGCCGCAGTCGGAATTGTAGCCGCTCAATCAATCGGTGAACCTGGTACGCAGTTGACATTGAGAACATTCCATACTGGTGGTGTCGCTGAAAGAGCTATTCTCGAAAGAGAGCAGAAAGCTACACATGCCGGTATTATTCAATATCGTGACATAAATGCTGTTCCAGTTACACAGAAAGACGGCGAAGTACTTACAATCGCTTTGAAACGTAACGGCGAAATGCTTATCGTTGACCAGAAAGATCGTGAGCTTGACAAGTTCAAAGTACCGTATGGTGCTGTGATTCTTGTCGAAAATAGCGCAAAGATAAAAGCAGGTACACCATTGTTTAGCTGGGACCCGCACCGTACACCTATTTTAGCGGAAATTGGCGGCCTAATTCGCTTTGTCGATGTCATCATTGGTGAGACGATCGGAATCGAAGAAGAAAGAAAGGGACAGGCGGGAAAGCCAATCGTTATTGAGCATAAGGG